>DAOUTT010000057.1 GCA_030668545.1 Anaerolineales bacterium
AACAAGCCTTCTCTCCCAAAGGTTGTGAAATTACACTGGCTATGGGCCGGACTCGGTATCGTGTTGGGGACAATCACTTTGTTCGCGTTGATCGTGCTCGGATATTTCACTCGCCAAGCTCAAGTTCAGGTCCCCCCGGCGACACCTATATTAATTTTGATCAATGCGCCAACAGCTTCCATAACCATTACGCCGCCAACAGAAACTGCCGAACCTGTGAAAACTTCTACGCCTACACTTTCACCGGAAACGAGTGGCTCGCTCTCGTTGGGGAGACTCGTCGAAGTCTATGGTACCGAAGGAGATGGCCTGCGGATGCGTGATAATGTTGGACTGGATTCCAAGATTGCATTCTTATCTGTGGAGAGTGAAGTCTTTGAATTGCGTGATGGACCTGTGCAAAAAGATGGGTATGAATGGTGGTTCTTGGTTAACCCCTATAACTTGGATAAAACGGGATGGGCTGTTAGCACTTATTTGCGAGCCATCGACTAGAAGACGATTTGCTCCGTTAGTGTTCATGAGCTAATATTTGCCCGGCCAAAGGAAGGCACAAGTGAAGAGAAAACCAAAGAGCATCTTGGCCTCACGTAAGGAAGAGGTTTTGCGGATCGAATGGGAGGATGGTCAAACAAGCGAATATCCTTTCGGCACGCTTCGTGCAGCTTGTCCCTGTGCAGATTGCCGCATGAATCATGATCAAGAGCAGGGTGCTGAGAAGGAAGACAAGCTGGAGCTGAACTTTCGCGACAAAAACACGACGATCCTCGAAGGGATCGAACAAGTAGGCAACTACGCAGTTCAGTTGGTTTGGCGTGATGGGCACCGCGCTGGCATTTATACGTGGGATTACCTTGATCACCTTAGCCCCGGTAGTGATCATGTCGGTGGAAGGAGACCGGTGTGAAGGACCCTCTGGATGAGCTAATTAACTTCGCGGAGAGAACTTACGTTCGCTTAGAAGCGGAGACGCTCATCATGGATTGTATCGAACGTGGAGAACCAAAACCCTTCTTCAAGCTTCTTGAAGAATTGATCCTTGCTGGCACATCTTCTCTCAGCGTGTTGCGGGAGATTCTTAGTGTTATTAGAGTAATAAAAACTGGCCTGGGGAAAGAAGGGATAGATGTGCGCCAGGGTCTCGTTGATGCCATGGCTGAATTTGGTGTCGCTTTACCAAAGCTTCTCTCTGCCGAAGATCCTGAAGCATTTAGGCAGATATGTGGTTATGAGATGAGATTTAAGGTAAATGAGATCGCCTATCACCTGGAGATTGAAGAAACTGCATTACTCGAAGAAATCTGTATAGAAGCGGGGAACAAAGTAACTACGATTGCCGGAAGAATGGCGATCCTCACGCAGCTTGAAGAAAGTGTGCTAGATTGGATCGATGGGCTTACCTATGAGGCGGTACATAATTTTGAGTATCCGGATTGGGATCACCATCAAACAATAAGTCATTGAATCGGCCAACCAAGCTTTCTGCACAGACACTGTGAGAGTTCGTAACCTCAAATAAAATCTTCTCCCAATTAAGACACCTAAATTCTCATCTAGGAATATCTCCAATTTGTGGAGTCAGGAAGCTCTCCTTACGGTTGCAGGCTAAGCATGCGCTTTGATGTATGAGCATTAAACCTCCCGCAGGGTCGAAACCTGCGGGAGGATATTAACAATCGAAGCAACGTCCTTTCAATTTCTTCAGGATGAGATTGCTTCGTCACTTCGTTACTCGCTATGACCAGGATGGGGAAGGTTCTCTACAGATAAATGGCATTTCGAGATGGCCGGGAAACGGTGAAGGAATAACAGTATCCATCAATCTGTCATGCTGAGCGGAGTGAAGCATCTCGTTCTTTCGAAATGAATGGTTCTCCTTGCTGTGAACGAGATTCTTCGTCGCTCTGCTCCTCAGAATGACTTTAGCCAGGAACCTGTCATTTCGAGCCCTTCGGTTTCACTCCTGAAAATACCGGGGACTTCGCTCAGGATAAACTCCGCGAGAAAACCTAAGGATAGATCTCTTGAAGTCGCCATCTGCTGAAATGAGAATCAACCTTAGTGAGTAATGAGCCCGGAGGTCCAGCTCAGGGTGGAGTTTGTGAAGATAAATTAATAGGAAGAATGGAATTGGTATTAAAGGTAGTCTTTCAAATTATGCTCGACGGCATAGGCAGCTGCTTCCGCTCGGTTGCGGACATTTAATTTAGAAAGAATACTGCTGACGTAATTGCGAACGGTTCCCTCTCCAAGAAAGAGCATCTCAGCAATCTGACGGTTTGTATGCCCTTCGGAAACAAGCTGCAATACGTGCATCTCTTGCTGGGTGAGTTCCGCAAAAGCCGAGGCTTCATCCTCGCGAGCTGCTTTGCGGACTTCCTGGAACACCCTCTGAGTAACAGCGGGATCGAGTAAAGCTTCGCCTCGTCCAATCGCCTCGATTGCTCGAACAAGATCGTCCCCGCCAATCTGCTTTAAGACATATCCAGCAGCCCCTGCGCGGATTGCCGAGAAGAGCATCTCATCCTCGGCATAGGATGTGAGCATGATGACTTTTGTATCGGGGTGGTTCTCTGTGATGTCCTGACAGGCTTCGATACCAGAGCCGCCTTTAAGGCGAATATCCATAACGACGACATCCGGCTTGTACGATTTAGTTTTTTCGATTGCATCACGAGGACCCACCGCTTCAGCGACCACCTCGAAGCTTGGATGCTTCTCAAGCAGCGCTTTCAAACCTACGCGAACAACTTCGTGATCGTCTACAAGGAGAATACGTTGACGAGCCAATTGTCTTCCTTTCAAATTCAGCTAATTATTATCCAGATTCTAATCGAGGAGACCTTGTTGGACAAGGAGATCCCTGCGGCTCGCATAGGTGAATACAGTTAGGAAGATCCGCTTACCACGGGTTCTAACTTTGATTTTAGGGATGGATGTAACGATGGCTAATCCAGAATTACGAAGGGTGGTTTCAGGCGTTTGCACGATTATCCAGGTCGCGCTTGTAATCAACAAATCGGTAGCCGACTCCACGCTCGGTGATGATGTAATTGGGATTCGACGGATCATCCTCGAGCTTTTGGCGCAAATAATTTATATAAAGCCGCAGGTAATGTGTTTCGTCACGGTATTCATACCCCCAGACTTTGGCAAGCAGCTGCTCATGGGGGACAACCCATCCTGCATTCTGCACAAGATGGTATAGAAGGCGAAATTCGGTCGGGCGGAGCTTAACGAGCTCACCGTCTACCCATATCTCACGGCGGTCGAAGTCGAGCTTGAGCCGGTTGTCTACCTGGATAACATCGTGAACAGGTTGTCCGGCCATTTCGGTGCGGCGCAACACGGCCCGCACACGACTCACCAACTCGCGCGGGCTAAAAGGTTTGGTTATGTAGTCATCGGCGCCAAGCTCCAACCCTCGAACTCGATCTTCCTCCTCCCCCTTAGCGGTAAGCATAATCACAGGCACAGTGGAGAGATCCCGAATGAGCCGCAAAGTTTCGAAGCCGTCAAGGTCCGGCATCATCACATCTAACAGGATAAGATCTGGTAATCGATCTCGCATCTGGTCTAGCGCCTGGGTCCCAGAAGTTGCTTCGTAGACTTCGAAGCCATCATGCTCAAGATTCAAGCGGATGAAGTGAATCATCCGCGGTTCATCGTCGACAACAAGAATCTTGCGCCGGCGAGGTGAGGATTCTGTCATTTTATTCCCGGACAAAACCGATGAGGTCTTCGTCTTCTTTGGTGGGGAGGATCTCTATGAAAAAAACTCGATGCATTGGCCACACGACACTTGTGACCGTCTCGTGCAAGAAGGACAAATCTTTGTCATCCTTACGGCGGGGATTATTTACCGTAAGCGACGTATCTTGCGGTCCTGGCAAATCTTCGATCTCGCCAAGAACCGCTTCCTCACCAGATATATGGAGCAGAATTGTATAAGACATAGGCTACCCTGACCCTTTTGTCTGCTGCGAGATGATCTGCAGCCTTAAACGACCCAGCTGGATGATATCACCATGATGAACCGGCGAAGCCTCTTGGCCTTTGACGCGCTTACTATTAACGATTGTCCCATTCGCACTGTCTAGATCAATTACGAAGATGCCATCCGTCTCAATCCTTAGTTCGGCGTGCATTCTTGAAAGTCCCTGATCAAAGGCGTCGTATTTTGCCAGGTCGACATCTGGAACAACCGCCTGGCCTTCAATCGATCGCCCTAATGTGAAATTATCCCGCCCGAGCAGGGAGATGACGTCGCCCGAGGAAACAACGCGTAGTCCCAACAGCGAACCGCTTGAGAGGTCAGGACCTGCGGGAGGCGTTGGTTTGGTCGCCTTTGCTTCGTTCCTGATTTTGTCGGGCGATATTGACATCGTTGGGATTGGGGAAGCGTGGATCAGTCGAGTACCGCACTCGCTACAAAACAAGGTGCCGACGAATTCATGGTGATTACACGATGGGCATTCGATCATGACTCACTCGTAGGTGGAAGTAATAGTAAAGCCCGCGTACCGTATTTTAACGTCTTTTCTCCTTCTGTCGAGAAGCGCTTGGAGCGAGAGAGCTGGACTGCTTCATGAAGCGCGGCTTTTGCGAGATCGCGTTCGCCTGCAGCGAGAAGTTGTGTGGCGAGGTTCTCCAATCTCCTTGCGGCTTGTGAGGATTGACCGAGTTCAACCTCATGGCGCGCTTTTTCCTGCATTTTGTATAAAGCGAGCATATTCAATGCGGAACTAATCTCCTGCGGCGGCGGTTGGGGGTCGGCTTCGGGTGATACCGGCAAGCTGATATCTAAGGGGAGTGTCTTTGTCTCGGAATCTGCACCAATCAGATCCCCGCTGAGATTGAGGTGAGCAAGCGTGAGCTCGCTTGCGCCCGCCAGCGGATGGACAACAAGTTCGAGCAGAAGGCGGACTGAACCATTCCTCGGGAGATGACCAAGTGTCATCGGAAAGCTGTCACCGAGCGGCATTGGCTCCGGGAGGAGACGATAAGACGAACGCAAATCAACCTGCTGACCCAAAGCCCCATCGATTTGTAAATTTTTTGCTGCGATCTGGATTAAGCTGTCGTAAATTGAATGAAGCAGGTCCGTCACAGCTCGAGGGGTGTTTAAAAAAATGACATGCCCACCTGTTCGACTTGCGATTTCGTCTAACAGACGATCGCTCCAATCAGAACCGATGCCAACGCAGTTGAAGGTGATACCTGCCGCGGCGGCTTGATCCGCAAGTTCTAGACAGAGCTCTTCATCCCCATAAGTTCTCCCGTCCGTGAGCAAGACAAGGTGGTTGATGCCCTCTTTTGAGAACGTTTGGTGGATCTCATCTAAGCCGGTAGTCAAGCCCTGGGCGATCTCTGTGCCCCCACCAGCCTGCAGGAGGCTTAATCGAGCTCGGGCAGTAGATAAGACTTTGGCTTGATCTGGCGAAACAATAACATCAGCGCGATCACTGAAAGCGGTTATGGAGGTGTTGTCCTCTGGTTGTAGATCTTCAAGAATAGCCAGTACAGCAGCTCGTACCTGGTCCATCCGCTTGCCATCCATCGAAGTTGAACGGTCGATCACGATACTAAGGTTAATGGGAGGTCGGACCTCCGGTAAATCTTCAGAGGGAAAGACATCAAGAAGGATGTAGTGTACTTGTGGTTCATCGATCTCAAGTAAGTTGTTACGACTATTAAGGATGTTTATGTGGAATGGTGAAGCTGCTGCGAAGGCAATGTCCGCAGCTGCCAATTCCTCATCATAAGCTGCGCGCAGGTCGGGTTCGATGAGGGTTTCATATGCCTTGCTTACACTTAGGAATAACTCCGTCTCGCCAATGCGGATGTTCTTATCTGGGTGCAGTTGGTGGGCGGCTTCGCGGAACGCGCGTCGGATTTGTTCCGTCGTCGCGTTTCTTGGTACTTTGAGGAGGGTATAGTAATCCTTCTCCACTGACACCTAATTCCTTAATCAGATGGGAAACGAACGATAACAACAGAGATGTTATCAGGGCCACCGGCGAGGTTCGCGGCTTGGACGAGTTGCTCGCAGGCGATTTGTGGATGAGGTGCATCGTTCACGACATGCTTAATCTGGGGATCGGGTACCACGCCCCAAAGGCCATCTGAGCAGATAAGCAGATGTCCCCCCTTCGGTGCGGTGGTAGTGAAAACATCAATTTCAAGATTAGCCCCCTGGCCGATGGCACGGTACAGCACATTCCGTTGGGGATGCGATTCGGCTTCCTCGGCAGTGAGTTGGCCAAGTTCCTTAAGCCGTTCAACCAGGGAATGGTCTCTGGTCAGGATTTCGATTTGACCATTATTGATGGAGTAGGCGCGGCTATCACCAACATGACCGATCGTCATTTGTGATCCAAGTAGCAGCACTGCGGTCATTGTCGTTCCACCGCCGGGCACTTGCTCGACAACCGCGGTGTTCGCTTCATCCAGGGCAGCATGCAGAAGTTCTTGCAGCGGGAGCATTTCGGTAGGGTTATCAAAATCGAGCATATGAAGGATGGTCTCTTCCATTAATTTACGAGCAACGGAGCGGATGGAGATGTTGCTGGCGACTTCTCCGGATCGATGTCCGCCCATCCCGTCCGCGACCATGAAAAGGCCAAATTCAGGAAGCGGCTCAGCTCCGGCAGAATCCCCTTTGATTACCAGCTGTGCATCCTCGTTATGACTTCGCTCAAGACCGGCTGACTGGCTTGCACCGATGATGATCCGATCGTTGGGAGCGGAATTATAAGCGCGGCTCATCACAGACTCTTCACCAGTCAACTGGGAGCCAGTTTTGGTCTGAGGAGGAGATGATCCAAAAATGCGGGAAAAGAAAGTTTTCAAAGGGGTCATTTATTGATATCTCATTGATGCTTCTAGTAGATTGCCTACGTGATCAGAGCGTACACCTTATGATCCGTTGAACCGATGTAAAGGACATTATCGGAGATAAAGGGTGTTCCTGTGATTGGAGCGTCTGAATGAAACCGCCAGCGGAGCCGCCCTGTCTTATGATCCAGGCAGTATACGGAGCCGTCGACTGATCCGCAATAGATTGATCCATCATGTGCAACCGGTGAGCCTGTAACCTGGTGATCTGTTTCGTAGCGCCAAATCTCACGTGCGTGTTTGGCGTCGATGCAATAAATATTATTATCCCCGCACCCTATGAAAAGCAAGCCATCGCTGTAGGACGGGGATGAGATCGTTGCTCCCCGCATCCGAAAACGCCAAATCTGCCAGCCGTTTTCCGAATCGATTGCGTACATGGTCCAATCGCGAGATCCATAGTAGACAATGTCATCAACGATGATCGCAGAGGAGGTGATGCCTCTCTTCGCTTTCTTCCTCCACTTCAATTCCCCTTTAAAGTTATAGCAGTAGAAATCGCCACTCTCACAACCGAAATAAACGAGTTCGTCCTGTACAAATGGCGTAGACCAGATCGCATCGTTCGCTTCCACACGCCATGCACGGCGGCCATTCATCTGATTTACAACATGAAGCCGTCTGTCATCGGAACCGATAAAAATATGCCCTTCGGAAAGGGTGGGAGAGGAGCGGATTGGACCTTCAGCGTAATACGTCCAGACCAGGCTGCCTCGATTTGCGGTCAGTGCATAGAGACGACCATCCTCGGAGCCAATGAAGATAACTCCATCCTCGGCTGCGGGCTTTCCCGTTATGCCACCCTCCGTTGCATATTTCCATTGGAATTCGCCCGTTTGTTTATCTAAGGCATATAGGTTGTTGTCATAACAGCCTACATAGACTGTATCCTCGTAGACCAACGGGGAGCCGCGAATCTCATCCTCGCATTTAAACGACCAAAGCTCCTCGATCTTATCGCTCTGTGCAATCACTGCAGCAACGCTGGGTGAGCTCAGTAATCCTGTACGCTTTGCGGCTGAGATCATGGCCTCTTTCATGATCATGGCGGAAGGGTAGCGATCCTTGGGATCATACGTGAGGGCGGTAGAGATCACGGTCTCAATTTCGGGTGAAATAAGGGGATTGATCGATCGAGCCGGTCTCTCGGCGAAAGAAAATGGCGCTTCAACGCGCGGATCTCTTTTTGTGAGAAGGTGGTGCAGGGTTGCACCGAGGGCGTAGACGTCACCAGCTGGAGAAGCCTCACCGCGGTATTGCTCTGGTGGTGAATACCCCTCGGTGCCGATCATCGTCCCTTTTTCGCCGGGTTGAAAGTTGCGGGCGATGCCAAAATCGATCAATCTCACATGGTTGTGGTGATCGATCATTACATTCGAAGGTTTAATATCTCTGAAGATGATCGGTTCAGGCTGGATATTGTGTAAATAGGAGAGAACATCGCAGAGCTCAATCGCCCAACCGATGACTCTTTCCTCCGGCAGGAAGTCGGTGGATTCAGCGAGAATCGCTTCAAGATCATCACCGTCGATAAACTCCATCACCAGGTAGGATCGTTTGTTATGTGTGAAATTGTCGTAGATTGCGGGAGTTGCCGGGTGGGAGAGGGTCGCGAGAAGATCTGCCTCACGCTCAAAATTTTTCACGATCATTTCATGCATCGATTGATCGGCGATGAGGTTCACCATCTCTTTAATGGCCACAAGCTTGGTTACGTTAGGGAAATGAAGGTCGCGCCCTTTGTACACAGAACTCATCCCGCCGGCGCCCAGCATGCCCAGGATAAGATATCGATCTTCAAGTGTAGTGCCCGGTTGTAAACGGTCCAGGCTTTCGCTCTCGCCTTGACCGCTATCATCGAGCTGGCGTGTTGTTCTTGGCATAATTTATATGTTTCGGATTATAGCATGAGAGACATGCGCCGCAATTGAAAACAAAGCAAAATCAGTGGTTTTGTAAGCACCATGTAAGCTATTACCTGACTCTACAGGATTTAATACTCTCGACTCAGAAGCTTCTGGGTAAGGTGTATCAGTTCCGATGCGGCTGGTTCGACCGGCTCACTTACGGTGAGCGCCTCGAGCGCTGAGTCTGTCCAGCGCTGGGTTGCTTCCTCCGCGTACTCTCGCGCTCCAGATCGATTGAGAGAAGTTACCATCCTTGTTACCCAATTATCGTCGATTTCATCTGAATCCCATAATTCCTGGAAATCGTCCGAATGATTGATGGCGAAGATGACCGGTAAAGTCTTCTTGCGGACGCGCAAGTCGTCGCCGCTGGGCTTTCCAGTGACCTCGGGTGCACCCCAAATACCCAGTAAATCATCAAAGATTTGGAATGACATTCCCAGATCATGGCCGAACTGCTGAAAAAGTGCGACCTTTGATGGTTCGCTTGGGGCGGTGAGAGCGCCAATTGCGCAACTTGCAGCAATCAGTGCTGCCGTCTTCCCTTCGATCATCTCTACATATTCATCCTCAGTTACTCCGTCAGTCTCTTCGAATTTCAGATCGAGATGCTGGCCGATAGTTAAATCCAGGCATGCCTTATCAAGTTGTTTCTGAATCGAGAGGATGGTCGCTGAGTCGTGTCCTTGCTC
>DAOUTT010000043.1 GCA_030668545.1 Anaerolineales bacterium
CCCACCTGGTCGGCAGCGTCTTCTAGCGGTACAGGAAGGAACTCTATTTCATGCTGCTCCATATCATGATCTTCCCCACAAATGCTGCCGACCTCAGCGTGACCATATTTTACCTTTCCACCAGCTTGTGCAATCGCTTGCATTGCTTCACATCTTAACCTCTCCCACTTTGAAAATGGAGAAGACTCCTCGTAGCCCTCTTGAGACATGCTGGGATACCGGTGCTGTCTATCAGAGAAAACATAATATTCTAGCTCGCCCATAGCCTCGAGATTTAATCCAGTGCTGCTTTTAAAGGCCTTATGAGCCTTTCTAGTAATATTTTCCGGAGAACTTGGTAACCTGGATCCATCACTTGTGTAGTAGGAGCAAAGTATATCTATTGCAGGAATAGAAGAGAACGGATTTAAATAGGCAGTCTTATAACGGGGGATGACATATAGATCACTTGATGTCGAATCGATATAGGAGAATAAACTGGAGCCATCCACCCTTTCCCCTGCTGATAGCAACTGATCCAGATGAGCTTTACTGTTAATGATGAAATTAATGGTTTTTAACCTTCCATCTCCCCCGACGAATCGGAAATTAACCATCCTGATTTCATTCCCCTCTATATACTTGACCAGGTCTCCTTTTGTAAATTCCTCCGGTTTTTTTTCCAGATACTGAGCTATTTTGTTAGGACTCATTGGTATTCGTGGGTCTTTCACAATTCACCTCTTGTCCTTACAATGCCTATTAAACGCCTATACTCTCGCCCAACAATGAGCTGAGCGTTTAATATGCAATATGGAGCATCCTACACAGTGATGTAGATAGGTTGGTCGTTGCTCTTTTCCGAACATAGGTAATAACCAACTAGTCTATGCAGTGTCCATAAGGCTGCAGATATTAGATAGCTGCTGTTGTCTCAATACTGCATGACTTATATTTTGAGATTTTACCTGCCTTACTCACACATCTTCACTGATGTGCATCAGCTCGCTCTGCAAGCACATCCGCAATTACCGCTTCTACTTCACCCTGCAAGGGTAGCAATTCATGCTTCTCGAGAACCTCCCGTGCAACATCATTGGCTCTCACAAACATATCCTTTGAACCAGCCTCCACCCAGGAATGATAAAGCTTCCTGTCGATAACCTTCGGAGTCCACTGCGCCCATTTCCAATTCTCCAACGTGTGGTTATCCGCCAAAAAGCCGCCGCCTGGTCTGACACGGGCAATAGCATCAAGCGCCAATGTCTTGTCATTGATGGCAATCCCATTCACTAGGAAACGCGTCATCCGAATAATTTCGTCGGCAATAACCAACATCTCGGCAGAAGAAGTAGAACCAAATTCTAGGTAACCTACATCGTGGACGAGAGTACATCGTGAAAGAAAAGCGCTCATGATGGAGAAGGTTGCTTCAAGGCCTGCCTGGGCATCCACAAGTTTGCTATCTGAAGCCCCGCCGAAACCCCATGAAGGAAGATTATAGAAACGGGCTAAATCGGTCCAAGCCGCCATACCCAGGCTCCACTCAGGAGAACCATAACTTACGATGGCCGTCTTCATATCCATCGCTGCAGTGTTCATTCCATAGAGGAAAGGTGTCCCACGACGGGTCAATTGAGACATAATCAACCCGACCAAACACTCCGCATTTCCTAGCGCCACCGCGCCAGCCAACGAGATCGGACCGCCCCCTCCCGTATTTGGTGAAGGCGGGTAGCAAGCCGGAATTCCTTTCTCAGCGCAGAATATGATCTTTTGAAGAGATTCCTCTGGGATGAGCAGCGGCGAGATCGGTTCAGCATAATGCAGGAAGAAAGGTTTCTCTCGCAATGCATCCTCCCCGCCGGCCACAGCCACCGCGATTCGGTAGATATCTTCCATATCTTTCCGATCCTTGGTGACGTAAACATTAGGCTTGACAGAGCCGCGTATCATCCTGATGAACGCGTGAACATAAAGATCGTCCGGCGGCACGTCTGAGGGATTACCCATCGACATAACGAAATCGATATTGTCCAAGCCATCACATAGGCGGGCCAAATTCTCCACATCCTGCGTAGTAGTTCGACGCCGTTCACCAGTCATTAGATCAAAAGTGAAGTTTGTATCCGAGCCGGAACCGAAAAACACGTTGCCCAATTCCAAGGGCATAGCCAAGTTGCCCAAGCGGTCATATATGGGTATGAGCGAGGGGGCGCTTGATAGAGCCTCGTCGACAAGCTTTTCCGGAATCTTTAGGCGTCCATCGGACTCCCGGGCGCCAGCCTCAAGCAGCAACTCACGCCCCTGCGGATCCTGCATCTCCACACCAGTTTCTTCCAAGATTTCCAGGGTAGCTTTATGTATTGCCTTTACTCCCTCCTCGGAAAGAACACTAATATGCGGCTGAAGTGGTTGTACATTAAATCGCTGGGTCACAACATTAACCTCCGTGTTATTCAGGCTTTGTATTTATTTACAGCACCAATATTGAAGCAAAGCTTCCACGGATTCCTTCCTCTGAAGCCTTATCCAGTGGTTTAGGTTTATGCTCTATTAAAATCCGGCGGGCGATTTCCTTCGCTCGATACCAGGTATCATGAGAGCCATCCTGCTCCCACAATTCGCGTTCCTGTCGGTCGAAAACTGTTGAAGGATAAAAGTGCTCCGTACGCATATGGCGAAGCGTATGTTCATCCATCAAGTAATGACCACCCGGTCCAACACGGTTGATTGCGTCCAACGCCAACGTCTCATCATTAATTTCAATACCGCGCACAGCATGCATTGCCATTCCGAGCATGATGTTGTCAATTACAAACTGCTCGTATGCAATGGTTGACATATCCTCCAGCATTCCAGCTGCATGGTGGATGAAATTAGCTCCTGCCAAGGCGACTTGAAACACCGACTGCGTTTTCTCGATTCCTGCCTGAATATCGGGAATTTTCGCATCCGTCATTCCTGCGCTGTTATAAATAGGCACTTGGTAGAAGTGAGCCATTTGGGTGATAGCGGCATTACACAAACCCAGCTCGGTTGAGCCGCCAAGGTACTTGCCGCTGCGCATATCTGCCGTAGCGGGAATTGGCCCGATCAAAACCGGGCAGCCGGGCTCGACCAATTGCGTTAGCGTTAATCCGGCTAATTGTTCGGCGTTCAACTGAGCCAGCATACCGGCCATCGTGACAGGTGCAGTTGAGCCTGCCATCGGAGCTGCAGAAAGCACAACGGGCATACGCTGCCGACAAATCTCGATTAACATCCTGGTTACATTCGTGTCAAATTTTAACGGGCTGATCATCCAACTGGTAATAAACGAAACAACCGGTCGCTCTCGTAGACGCTTACCACCCCCCATGATATGTTCGCCCATCTTAATTACGTCGCGGATTCCCTGAATGGTATAAACACCCGCTTGCACGTGCTTGGTGGTGTTCGCCAAAGCAGCGTAATACTTATTTACCTCCACAGTTTCCTTGGGCAGATCGGTTGGGTAGACTGGAATCAGATAGAAATGAATGTTTTCAAGAGCATCCACGATGCGAGCCGCATTAACCACATCTTGGAGTACCGCTCGTCGAATCTTGCCTGTCTCTAGATCCAATACCTGCAGCGCCGCGCCACCAGTGCCGATATAAACCCGCGCGCCTTCGAGAATCAAGTCATTCTCTTCTTCTCGGCCCGCGAGCACCACGCGTGAGGGCGCTTTAGCTATGGAGTCCTCAACCAGGGATGACGACAACCGGACTCTCGTGCCCTCTATTTCCGCGCCGGCATCTTCAAACAGGCGCAACGTCTCCGGATCCTCCACCTGAATACCGGTGCGATCCAGAATAGCCAGCGAAGCTTCGTGGATTCGCTTCACATCTTCGTCGGTCAGTGGTTTGTACTGTCCGCCAATCAAGCCCTTTCCGGGACCTGGTTGTCCTTTTCGTTCACCTGAGAGTCTCATTAATACATATTCCTTAATACTCATTTATTTGGCTTTGAAGCCAACATATAATCCTGCACAAACTACTCTTCGAATTCCACATTGAACTCACATACTTCATCACCAAATCCTATAGCCTTGACAATCTCCACATTGACAGATCCGGTGCAGACCGTAGAGAAAAGGTGTTCCATCAACCCTGCTGAACATAAGCAATGGACTGGGTTGACCCTGGCAAGCCCAGCCTTAACGAGAGTACAACCACATTCCTCAATCCTCAGAGACGCTCTATTGCCTCGTTTCTCCCAAAGACTGTCAAGACCATGGATTAATAACCGTCGTTGATTTGTAGATTCAAGAAGCTCGTCAACATTTGCGGGTCGTCGGCCCAATATTTCAGTGCAATCATCCAGGATATGCTGAGCGCATTTCCGACCAGCAGCTTTCATCACTTTCTTGGTCAGAGCTGCATCCCCATGAGCATCTAAGGCATTTTCTATTGCTCCAATCCAGGAAACGTTTATCCGTTTAATAGCATCTTCCGATACTTCCATTTTCACCCTTTAACTCGGATGATGTCGTTCGCTCTGTGTTCTCCATGCCGGTCAGGCGCAGTCTATATCAAAGGGCATGAGAGGCTTTCTGCACCATCACTTCGATCTCTTCCCATCCGGATTTGTAGAGTTGTGTAATGGTTTTCTGCGACATGGATTCGGATTAAACCTTACACAGGGAAACAACCTATAAGTTTGGAACAATAGCTGCTCAGATAATTAATAAGCCTGCTTGTTTTATCCTCTCTAGACTCATCACTGTCAATGCTAGCTAATGGAACTCAACCATCTTTTTGTTTCACAAGGGAACGGGCAAGCTCAACTGCTGAACCCGCATCGGGTGCATAGCCGTCAGCACCGATTTCATCTGCGTATTCCTTCGTAACAGGAGCGCCACCAACGATCACCCTAACTTCTTCCCGCACGCCGGCATTTTCTAAAGCATCGATTGTATGCTTCATGTTTTGCATCGTAGTTGTCAGCATAGCGGACATACCAACTATGTCTGGGTGTTCCGTTTTTATCGCATCAACAAATTTCTCTGGAGGAAGGTCAATACCAATATCAATGACCTCAAAACCACCCCCCTCTAGCATCATGCCCACCAGGTTCTTGCCAATGTCGTGTAGATCACCTTGAACGGTGCCGATGACAATTTTATTGGAAGATGCCAAATCACTTTGTGAGAGTAATGGTCGTAAAATATCCATTCCGGCATGCATTGCTCGGGCCGAGATGAGGACTTCGGGCACGAATAGATCGCCAGCCCTGAAATCGACGCCCACCTGATCCATGCCTGCAAGGAGTCCATTCCTTAATACCTGACCCGGTTTAATGCCTTCATTCAAAGCCTTTTGTACCAGCGTACAAACCGATTCGTCGTCACCCTCATAAAGTACACCTGCAATTTGTTCAAGTACGCCGCTCATTTGTTTGATTTCCTTTCTTGAGGAAAGATGATTGTCCTAAATCAATATAGGCCATGATCCATCATGGAGGATCACGATCTGCCCAATTATTTCCCTTCTCGTTGTTTTTCACGATAGCCCTTGATGTAATTTTGAGCGTATTCATCGCGGCCCAGCAATACATCAACTGCCAATATGGCTTGCCTGACTCGAGCTACGTTAACAATTGGGGCATTAACACCTTCTCGAATAGCCAACGCCAGATATGCTGCGTTGAGAATCTCACGGTCCGGCATACCGAACGAGGCATTACTGGCCCCCAATGTCATATTTACACCCAGTTCGGTTCTGACTTTTCTAATCGCATCCAGTGTTGCGAGACCAGCTTCGTGGTCTGCACTGACAGTCATCGCCAGACAATCAATCAGAACATCTTCTTGCGGGATACCTATTTCCTGAGCTCGCTTCAGTATCTTGGCGGCAATGTCCATTCTCTTCTGCGGCTCGCCGGGAATACCGCCCTCGTCCATACACAAACCAATGACCGCCGCCTTATAGCGGGCGACAAGTGGCAGCACCCTGCTTAATATCTCCTCTTTGCCGTTAACAGAGTTAACCAGTGCTTTCCCCCTGCAGACCTTCAATGCGGCTTCTAGGGCGACAGGATCCGCAGTATCGATGCTTATAGGAACATCAACCACTTCTTGAACCATCTCCACCGCGCGGGGCAGCATGGTCACCTGGTCCACGCCTATGGCTCCTACATTTACATCTATAACGTCAGCTCCACTATCAACTTGAGTCAGCGCCTCTTGTTTTACGATCTCGATATTGCCTGCAGCCAACTCCGCTGCAAGCCGCTTACGCCCCGTTGGATTGATCCGCTCCCCAATCAGTACAGTTCTATGATGAGGGGCAATGCGCACAATCGCCTTCGTGCCTTCAAGAATTGTTTCCATATAATTCCAATCCCATTGTCAACTTTGGTAGTGAAATCCATGAGCCAACCATAGATAGCGCGGCTCGGGTACAGTACCTGCTGCCTGGACTGGAGACTGCTCACAATATCTCGATGGAGTGAATTCTCCGCCTATATTGATCATTCCAGAACGACTCTAATGTGGAGAGAAAGCTGGGCTGGAGCCAGCTCTCTCTTCACATGTATGGTTATCCCGGGCAAACTGATGTATTCCCCGGTATTAAAGTATCTTTATGGGCAGCTATCTACAAAGCCTTCACTCAGGAGAAAGTCACAAGCAACGTCCTGTGGGTCTTCCTCATCGATATCCACCCTTTTGTTCAGATCCATCATCTTCTCAGTGGTCAGCGTTTCTGCGATGGGATCCAGAACTGTGGCAATGCCTGGGTATTGGTCTAATATTTCTTGGCGTACCCCAGGAGCCGGATTGTAGACAGGGAAGAACTGCAGATCATCCACCAGGTTGAAGAAGCCAAAGGCCGAGATGCGACCATCCGTGGCAAAGCCCATGGCCGTGGTGCACTGACCGTCTTGCAGCGCTTTATAGGTCAGTCCGGAATCCATCATGATCACCTGGTCTTCGTTAAACTGGAAGCCGTACAACGCCTCCACTCCCCTGAAGCCATCAGGTCGGGCATAGAACTCCTGGTTGATGCACAGGCTGGCATCGCCGCCGCCGTTGATGTACCCGGCCAGATCGGTGATGGTCTCGACACCTAACGCATCCCCTGTCTCCTGCTGCATCATCAGGGTGTAGGTGTTGTTAAAGGGCGCCATGGCCAGCCAGGCGACGCCGTTCCCAGCATCCTCAGCCTTAACCTTGTCATAGCATTCCTGGGGATCGGTGATCGGATCTTCATGACCCAGGTGGGCTATCCAGGCTGTCCCGGTGTACTCCCAGTACAAGTCAATCTCGCCGGCCAGAAGCGCTTCGCGATTGACAGCCGTGCCTCCCAGACCTACCTGATCATCCACCTCAAAGCCTGCGTCTTCCAAGGCGATTGCGGCGATATACCCAAGGATGTACTGCTCGGAGAAGTCTTTAGATCCTATGACTACCAGACCAGTCTCCATTGCTTCCGGAACTATAGCGGCTCCACTAGCAAGTGAATCCAAGAAATCGCGGGCTACGTCGATTGGATCTTCCTCGTCAATGTCCACCCGCTTGTTCAGTTCCATCATCGTCTCAGTTGTCAGAGCTTGAGTGATGGGAGTAAGCACATCGGCCACACCGGGATTTGCGTCCAGAACCTCTGCCCTAATTACTGGCGCAGGATTATAGACAGGGAAGAACTGCAGATCATCCACCATGTTGAAGAAACCAAATGCCGATATGCGACCATCTGTGGCGAAACCCATGGCCGTGGTGCACTGACCATCTTGAAGCGCCTTATAGGTCAGACCGGAATCCATCATGATCACCTGGTCTTCGTTAAACTGGAAGCCGTACAGCTCCTCCACTCCTCTGAAGCCATCAGGTCGGGCGTAGAACTCCTGGTTTATGCACAGGCTGGCATCGCCGCCGCCGTTGATGTACTCGGCCAGATCGGATATAGTCTCGACACCCAACGCTTTCCCTGTCGCCTGCTGCATCATCAGGGTGTAGGTGTTGTTAAAGGGCGCCATGGTCATCCAGACCAAGTCGTTCCCAGCATCCTCGGCCTTGACCTTATCAAAAGCCTCTTGGGGATCTGTGATCGGATCTTCATGACCCAGATGGGTAATCCATGCGGTCCCGGTGTACTCCCAGTACAAGTCAATCTCGCCTGCCAGCAGAGCTTCACGGTTGACAGCTGTGCCTCCCAGGCCTACTTGATCATCCACCTCATAGCCGGCATCCTGCAGAGCTAAAACAGCTATCTGTCCCAGGATGAATTGTTCTGTGAAGTCCTTGGAACCGACAACGATTAAACCCTTTTCCTCAACTGGGGGTTCAGGAGCTTCCACTTCGGTTGGGACTGCAGGCGTTGTTGTGCCGCATGCTGAAAGCATCACTGCAAAGGCACTAAGCAAAGCCAGTATTACTAGCGTAGATTTCCTCACGTAATTCCTCCTTGTAAGAATATGTATGTCACTGTTTATCCGCTAAATCGAATCAAAGGATATGCAATACACTCCTCCTTTCCCTGTCTATAGTTGTATGAAGCTCTGAGATTCATTGGCAACCTTGATACTTTATGTGCTTGCCGTAGGGGCAACCAGCCGATCCTGTATCTTCCCCAATATCCAATCGACCAGGATGGCCAAAACTGCAGTTAGTATCGCTCCGACCAGGATCATACGATCTCGCATGAGGGGGATGCCGACGATGATAAAAGTCCCCAATCCACCAGCTCCTATGAATGCACCCAATGCAGCCGTACCCACGTTGATAACCGCCGCGGTGCGAATTCCTCCGAACATGACTGGGAAGGAGAGAGGTAGTTCAATTTGAAACAGTATCTCTCTATCGGTCATGCCCATACCTCGGGCTGCCTCGATGATATTTGGATCAACCTCTTCAATTCCAGTAGCGGTGTTGCGCACAATAGGCAGCAGGGCGTACATCCAAAGAGCAAAAATAGCTGTTGTAGCGCCCAGTCCTAATATGCCCATAAAGATCGCCAGGATGGCGATGCTGGGAATCGACTGACCGATATTAGCGACGCTCAGAATGAGTCCTGAAAAATCACGGAACCCTTTGCGCGTGATTAGGATGCCTGCCGGTACAGCAACTGCGATTGCGAGGCCGGTGGAGATTAGAATGAGGCGTATGTGCTCTATTACAGCATCTATCACATTCTTGAAACCGATATCATAGGAGCCGATGATATTCGCCTCCATACTCCCTGGCTCAATTGCGAGCAGCAAGCGCTGGTATACAAGAATTAGCACTACGACAATAAGGATCGGAATCAAAGTCCAACCAAGAACACCCTTAGCGGAGGGAAAATCGGACCAGCCGAAAACACCTTTCGCTTGGATAGTGCCCCCAAGACGGCCGACTACATGCGGAGGCGCAGAAAAATCAATGTGATTACCATTACCCTTCTTTTTCAACGGGTTCATACCATTCTCGTGATCCTCACCAGCTATGCTATCGGAGGCGCCTTTATCTTCCATTAGCTACTCCTCCTCTTCGTGTGATTCCCCCGCCAACTTCTCACCCTCGGCGACGGCTTCCTGGATCATCCCTATGTCTATTAGACCTCGCACTCGGTCTTGGGTATCTACAACACATACGTTTGCGTAATCTACAACCAGCATCTCAGAAAATGCATCCCTTAGACTGGTTCCCATGCCTATCTTCGTAGCCGCCTGTTCCGTGAACTCGTCAACCCACCCCTTTTTTCTTTCCAGATCTTTAATATTTACATATCCCTTCAATCTCTGGTCCGCATCTACCACATATACAAAGTGCAAGTCTTTATCACGCATATAGCCCAAGGCTTCTTCAACTTCCTGGGTAGATCGAAGCAGATGGGGATGGCTGTCCATGACTTCCTCAACACGTATCAAATTGAGCCGTTTGAGCGATCGATCCGCTCCAACGAAGTCATCCACAAACTCATTGGCAGGATTCGAAAGAATAGCTGCGGGGTTGTCAAACTGTTCAAGGATGCCGCCTACATTTAGGATGCAGATCTTATCGCCCATCTTGATAGCTTCATAAATATCATGAGTGACAAAGAGAATTGTCTTTTTTATTTCTTTCTGTAACCGAAGGAATTCATTCTGGAGCAGGTTGCGGTTGATGGGATCGATAGCCCCAAAGGGCTCATCCATGAGCATAATCGGCGGGTCTATGGCCATGCCTCGCGCTACCCCAATTCGCTGCCGCTCCCCGCCTGACAACTCATGAGGATAGCGATCCAGGAATTCAAGGGACATGTTCATCATCTCGAGCAGTTCTTCCGCCCGGCGACGAATACGCACATCATCCCACCCGAGTAATTTAGGTACAGTTCCGATATTCTCCAAAATAGTCCGGTGTGGGAATAACCCTATCTGCTGAATTATGTAGCCAATGCTGCGACGAAGGACAATTGGATCCATCTCAAGCACGTTCCGCATCTCTCCCC
>DAOUTT010000154.1 GCA_030668545.1 Anaerolineales bacterium
GATGCGTTATTGGACCGGGCGCTTTCCGTCGCCCGTGCGAGCGGTGGAGATGCCAATGTGCATGAAATTCCTGCAGTCAAACTTGGCGTTGCTCTCGGGGAGCTCGCCAAAGCGGGGCGGGATAAATTAACTTTCATCATCTCACCAAACGTCGAGAGCTTTGGAGATTGGGTTGAGCAATTGCTGGCCGAGAGTACGGGCAAAGAAGGGAAGGGGATATTGCCCGTCGTGGGGGAGAAACTTTCCGCACCGCACACCTATGGGGATGATCGAGTATTTGTCTGGCTTCATCTAAAAGAAGACGGCTCTTTAGCCGAGGCGTTTGAGTTGCTCATCGAAGCAGGTCACCCTGTAATCGAGATCGTTCTGGGCGATGTCTACGACATCGGTGGGCAGTTCTTCCTGTGGGAGATGGCCACCGCGATAGCAGGGCAGCGCCTGGGTATCAATCCGTTTGATCAGCCAAACGTGGAATCCGCAAAAGTGAAAGCCCGTGAGATGATGGCTGCTTATCAGGAGCAGGGTCAACTGCCCGCTGAGGCGCCACTTTTTGAAGTTGATGGGATCAAGGTTTATACGATCGCGTCTGACATAAGCTTTCCTGCTGGAGAAGAAGAGCCCTCATTGAAGGAGATTTTCAACGGTTTCCTGGGCGCCGCAGACCCTGGGGCATATTTCACCGTGCAAGCTTACTTGCCTGACACTGATGAAACGTATCAAGCATTGAGTGTCCTGCGTCATGGACTGCTCGATCGGACCGGGTTTGCGACAACACTCGGTTTCGGCCCACGCTTCTTGCACTCAACCGGTCAAATGCATAAAGGCGACGGTGGCAACGGATTGTTCATTCAAATCACAACGGAAAAACCAGCAGATTTGGCGATACCCGACGAAGCCGGAAATGATGAATCATCCATCTCCTTCGGTGTTCTTATTCAAGCACAAGCCCTTGGGGATCGACATGCTTTGCAAGAAGATGGCAGGAAAGTGATCCGCTTCCATCTGGAGGGAGATGTTCAGGATGGCATTCAGAAATTAACGAACGCCGTAGCCAAATGAGAGAACGAATGAAGCCCAGTACTGCTCTTTTGCACGCGGGATGGCTTATTGCGATGCGTATAGCCATTTTTGAGATCTTCCGATGATAGAAGCCGTAATTTTCGACCTCGATGGGACGCTTGTTCAGACGGAAAAGCTGAAGGCGATCTCTTATGCTCGCGCGGTCACCGATCTTTGCCCGCATGATGTAGAGGAAAAGCAGGTAATTGAAGCATTCCGTGAGGTCGTTGGACTACCGAGGCGTGAGGTAGCGCAGGCTTTGGTTGATAAGTTTGACCTCTCAGCTCGCGCATCGGAGCGGATGAAAGAGTTCGGAGTAAGCGCCGACTGGCAGGCGTTTGTTCAGATCCGCCTTCAGCACTATGGAAGAATGCTGCAGGACTCGGAATTGATTCTGAGCCATGAATGGCCGCACAATTTGGCTGTTCTCGAGGAAGCCCGGAACGCAAGCTGCAAAACTGCATTGGCGACGATGTCGAGATGTCCTCAAGCAGCTCGGGTACTGGAAATTCTTAAGCTGCAGGATGCGTTTGATTTCATCGCTACTCGTGATGATGTAGAAAGAGGGAAACCCGATCCTGAGATCTATCATCTCGTCGCCAGTGAATTGAGGATACCGAGTAACCGCTGTATCGTATTGGAGGATTCACCCTCAGGTGTCCGTGCTGCTGTAGCGGCGGGCATGTGGTGTGTTGCTGTCACAACACCTTTCACAAAAGAAGGTGTGCATGCGTTGGGGTTGCTTGAAGAACGGTGGATCGTCGATGATTCAAGCAGGGTAGCAGGTGTAGTCAGGGACATGATTGTCGAGCGACAAAAAGAGAGATGATCTGATATGGCAGACGACCGAGATGCGTTGAAGAAAATAGCTGGTGAGAAAGCCGTCGAGTATGTCGAATCAGGCATGGTGGTTGGCTTAGGATACGGCAGCACAGCGATACATGCCTTGCGGTTGATCGGCGAGCTGATTCGTCGGGGAGAGTTGGACGGTATACAGGCAATCCCCACGGCTGATCTAATCGCCGAGGAAGCACGCAGGGCGGGGATCCCCTTAACCTCTCTGGAGGAACATCCCCGGATTGATGTTACGATTGACGGTGCGGATGAGGTCGATCCTACATTGAATCTAATAAAGGGCGGCGGTGGCGCATTATTGCGCGAGAAAATCGTCGCACAGGCATCCACGCTTAATATTATTGTTGTCGATGAACAAAAGCTTTCACCGGTTCTGGGAACGAACTTCGATCTTCCAGTTGAGATCATCCCCTTTGGGCGGCGCCCCCTGGAAGAGTATTTACGATCCCTCGGCGCTGAACCGAAAGTACGCACGAAAGCGGGTGGCAAATCATTTGTCACGGATAGCGGGAACTACATCCTCGATTGTCATTTTGGAACGATCGATGATCCCTATGCCTTGTCTGCGGAATTAAAAAACAAAGCAGGGATCGTCGAGCACGGGCTTTTCCTCGATCTTGCGAGCGAAGTAATCATCGCTGCAGGAGATGGGATTCGTTCCCTAAAAAGAAATTAAAGAAAGCAGGGTTATGAGCATGCGAATAGGGATGGTTGGGCTGGGAAAAATGGGCGGTAATATGACCTCCCGTCTTTTGAAGGGTGGACATGGAGTCGTTGTACTCGATCACAACCAGGATGCGATCAGTAAAGCGGAATCGGAAGGTGCAGATGGCGCAGGGTCACTCGAGGATTTGGTTAGTCAACTTAAAATCCCGCGGATTGTGTGGATCATGGTCCCGGCGGGTGATCCAACCGAGTCGCTTCTGAACGAGCTGGGAGAGCTGCTCTCCGATGGCGATACTGTCATTGATGGCGGCAACAGCAATTATAAGGACACTCAACGCAGAGCAACTGAGCTGAAGGAGAAGGGGATCTCATTGGTAGACGTCGGCACGAGCGGGGGGGTCTGGGGTCTTGCCGAGGGCTACAGCATGATGATCGGTGGAGAAGCTTCTAAAGTGAAACAGCTTCAATCGGTCTTCGAAACCCTCGCCCCTGGGGAGAACATGGGCTGGGGTCATGTCGGTTCCAATGGGGCGGGTCATTTTGTAAAAATGGTCCATAACGGGATTGAGTACGGCCTGATGCAAGCTTACGCTGAGGGCTTCGAGATCATGAAAGCCAAAGAGGAATATGACCTGGATTTGCACAACATCGCCGAAATTTGGCGTTATGGAAGTGTGGTCCGTTCCTGGCTGCTCGATCTCACAGCGGAAGCTCTGAAGGAGGACCCAGACTTATCCAATGTAAAGGATTGGGTTGCAGATAGTGGGGAAGGTCGGTGGACGATTGCAGAGGCTATCGACCTGGATATTCCCGCTCCGGTCATTACACTTTCGCTCATGATGCGCTTGGTAAGCCGGCAAGATGAGCGTTACTCTGCGAAGCTCCTGGCGGCAATGCGTAATCAGTTTGGTGGACACGCGATCAAGCGAGAGGGTGGATCCTGAGAATGTGGTCTGCCAGAAGCGATCCGCTGGAGGGTGTACATGAGTCTGAGTAAAAAGGGATCAAGCGCTACGAGCATTGTGATTTTTGGGGCCTCCGGAGATCTAACCGCCCGTAAACTGGTTCCAGCTCTCTTTAATCAATATTGCAAAGGACGATTGCCGGAGGATTTCCACATTGTGGGAACTGCCCGGAGTGAGTTCAGCCATGAGCAGTTCCGGGAGAAGATGCGCCGAGGTGTGGAGGAATTAGCAAATTTCGAGTGCCCGAAACAGGAGTGGATGGAATTTTCCCAGAGACTCTGGTATTTACGGGGTGACATCAAACAAAGCAGGGACTACGCGGCGATGGATAGTTTTCTTCAGAAGCTCGAGGGTGCTCCAGTGAATCGCCTGTACTACCTCGCAACTGCCCCGTCGCTGTTCCCGATAGTCGTTCAGGAATTGGGGAAAGCCGGCATGGCGCACGAACGCGATGGTTGGCGGCGCATCATCATAGAAAAACCATTCGGCAGAGATTCAAAAAGTGCTCTCGAACTGAACAACGTGATCCATTCGGTGTTCAACGAGCAACAGGTATACCGAATCGACCATTATCTTGGGAAAGAGACGGCGCAGAACATTCTGTATTTCCGCTTCCTCAATACCATCTTTGAGCCGACTTGGAATCGGAACTACATCAGCCATGTTCAACTCACTGTGGCGGAAGACGTCGATGTGCAGCATCGCGCAGGATATTACGACAATGCGGGAGTCGTGCGGGATATGTTTCAGAATCACCTGCTGCAGCTGCTCACGCTGGTCGCAATGGAACCGCCGGCGACGTTCGCCGCGGATGCGGTGCGCAACGAGAAGGTGAAAGTCCTCCAGGCTGTTCGCCCCATCAGGGTTGAAGATACGGTTCGTGGTCAGTATGAGGGTTATTGTCAGGCTGAAGGGGTTGCTGATGGTTCTCAAACCCCAACCTACGCCGCTCTGAGGCTCTATATCGACAACTGGCGCTGGCAGAGTGTGCCCTTCTACCTGCGGTCGGGAAAAGCGCTGCAACATAAGACGAGCGAGGTAGTAGTCGAGTTCAAGTCGCCACCGCACGTGATGTTCCCGCTCCCGGAAGGCTACGAGCTGAACCAGAATTTCCTATCCCTCTGCATTCAACCGGATGAGGGCATCCATCTGCGTTTCGAGACGAAGGTGCCCGACACGCAGCAGGAGACGCGTTCCGTCGAGATGGACTTCCATTATCGAGACTCATTTGGTGGTGAACCCCTCCCGGATGCTTATGAGCCCTTGCTTCTGGACGCACTGGAGGGGGATGCGTCACTGTTCACCCGCAGCGATGAAATCGAAGCCGCCTGGGGGATTATCGATCCCGTCTTGAAAGCCTGGGAAGATGCCTCGCCTGCCCATGGGGTGGAAACGTATGGTCGAGGGACCTGGGGTCCGACAGAAGCCGAGGCATTTATTCAAAGAGACGGTTTTATGTGGCGCTTTGGGTGTTCGGACAGCGAACAGTAGACCCAAGATCGTATCCTACCATTTAATCCTGTGAGTTGGCTCTAAGTTCGCAATTAGATCGATCGCCTTCTCAAGATAAAGAGACCTCGCTCCCTCGATGACAGCATGGTTCTGGATGAGCAAGGTCTCTCAGTACATTTATTGAGCGATCGGCGCTACTGCAGCAACTCAAAGGTCACGGTTACGCGGGCGTTGACAGAGATCTGGCCGGGGGCGAATGCGCCGTCGAAATCCGCAGAGGGTCCAGATGCGTTCTGCACGACGTTCTGCGACATCCCTGCGGAGCGCGAACCCCACCAACCGTAACCATACCAGGACCACCAGCCGACGTGGTCTTCATAAATTGACTTTGCGTTGCCGATGGAGTTCGAGAGCACACCAGCCATCGCCTCAGCTTTCTCGCTAGCAGCCTGAACGGCTAAGGCCCGCGCCTGGTCTCGATATTTCCGCAGTTCTGATGTGCGGAAATCGATCCCGTGGACATTAGTGGCCCCGGCTTCGGTGACAGCCGTCAATAAATCCTCGAACACATCAATATCACGCAGGATGACGACAATCGTGCGGCGCACATAATACCCGGTGATATCCGTGTAGGGGTAAGAGTCTTCATGCCTAGGCTCGATGCTGATGTAATCTGTTTGGATGTCCTTTGCGGCCACACCATAGCGCTTGGTGATATTGATAACTTCCTGAACGTTGCTGTCATTCCTTCGTTTCGCTACACTCAGCTCCCGGTGGAAATTTTCCACTCCTAAC
>DAOUTT010000140.1 GCA_030668545.1 Anaerolineales bacterium
AGATAGCCGAAGTGCAAAGCCATGAATCCAAGGCCCACTGCTGGCCAGGCAAAACCAATTAATACCAGACTTATTTTTCGATTCTTATCCATGATTTCCTCCCGGCGCTAAACAATCCCATAAGCGCCTAACGGTCTTGTTGCTCCTATTTTGGCATAATTCCCATCGCATGGGGGATGTTTGTAAGGTCACTGCAAGTTAGTATAAAAAGAGCATACTCCTTACGTGTGTTTGATGACCTACATGCTATAATCCCAAACCTACGAAGACATCTTCGCTCGGAGGCGCTGCATGTTTGGCTCGGAAAAGCTGAAGTCGATTAAGCATGCTTTTAAGAAATGGGAGAAGACCACTCTCCACCAAAGTCTAAGCAGTTTTCCGGAGAGGCGAGATCGCTTCATAACCACCTCCTCAGAAGAGATAAATCGCCTGTATACCCCTCTCGACATCGCTGAAATGGATTACCTTTCAGACCTTGGTCTTCCGGGCGAGTACCCATACACACGCGGCGTTCACCCTACACTCCATCGCGGACGTATGTGGACAATGCGGATGTTCTCCGGTTTCGGAACAGCCCAGGAGACGAATCAACGCTTTAAATACTTGCTCGACCAGGGTCAAACAGGTCTCTCTGTCGCCTTCGACCTCCCTACACTCATGGGCTACGACACCGATGATCCTGAGGCGACAGGTGAGTTTGGAAAATGCGGTGTCGCCATCTCCTCTTTGAAGGATATGGAAATCCTGCTGGATGACATTCCCCTCGATGTCGTTTCCACAAGCATGACGATCAATTCCCCCGCTGCTGTTATTTGGGCGATGTACATCGCAGCCGCAGAGAAGCGGGGAGTGCGGCCGGATCAACTGCGCGGAACGACACAGAACGATATACTGAAAGAATATATTGCCCAGAAGGAATACATCTTCCCACCCGATCCTTCCATGCGGCTGGTTATTGATACGATCGAATATGGAACCGAGAACCTACCTCTCTGGAACACGGTCTCCATCTCTGGTTACCACATCCGCGAAGCCGGCTCGACCGCGGCGCAGGAATTAGCATTCACGCTCATAGATGGATTAGAGTATGTCCGTTGGACTGTAGAGCGTGGGCTAGATATTGACAGCTTCGCTCCTCGGCTTTCTTTCTTCTTCAACGCCCATAATGATTTCTTCGAGGAGATCGGAAAGTACCGCGCCGCGCGGCGCATATGGGCACATGAGATGCGCCATACCTTCGGCGCGCAGAACCCGCGCTCCTGGCTCTTGCGATTTCACACGCAAACTGCCGGCGCCAGCCTGACTGCTCAACAACCGGAGATCAACATTGTCCGCGTTGCTGTCCAAGCACTCGCCGCAGTTCTCGGCGGAACCCAGTCTCTGCACACCAACTCAATGGATGAAGCTCTTGCGCTGCCGTCCGAACACGCTGTTACGATCGCGCTGCGCACACAGCAAATCATCGCCGAGGAATCCGGTGTGGCCAACACGATCGACCCTCTGGGGGGCTCATTTTATCTTGAACAGATGACCAACCGCCTGGAGACGCAGGCACGCGAGTATTTCCGCAAAATTGACGATCTCGGTGGAGTTTTGCCCGCTATCGAAATGGGATTCTTCCAGCGCGAGATCCAGGAGGCTGCTTACCGCTATCAGCGGGAGATCGATACCGATGAGCGGCACATCATCGGAGTCAATGCCTACGAGGACCAGGAGCCCATTTCCATCCCATTACTCGAGATGGATCCTGAAGGCCATCGTCGACAGGTCTCACGCCTCGAAGAACTGCGTCGAACACGCGATAACGGGGCCGTCGGCCAAGCTCTCGATAACTTGCGGATCGCCTGCCAGGGAACAGAAAATACGATGCCGTACATCCTCGATGCCGTACGAACTTACGCGACGCTGGGCGAGATTATTGACGTTATGCGCGAGGTCTTTGGAACGTTTCAGGAACCCTCGTGGCTGTAACATAGGGTGACCGCTAGATTCACAAAGCCCCGATCGTCGATCGGGGCTTCTCTCTTGTGAACATCCAGGGTGAAAATCATTAAGTGAGAACCTTCATAAGAATTCGGATGGCTGAGATTTCTCCAGTCTTTGGAACCCTAACAAAACGGTCCGAGCCCTCAATCCCTTTCTTGCCCAAAGAGGAATCTAACATCCGTCATCATCTTCATCACTAATGATGGATTCAGGTCAGGAACTTCCAAAGTACTGAACGGCGATCTCCAACAGCTTCCCTGTCTGGAAAACGAACTTCGCCCTTACCGATGGGTTTAAGGTCTCCAGGAAACTGTTAATATCCGACTCCAGGTCTTCCATTGGAGCTTGTGTGCAGTGCTGCAGCCAGGCAATTGCATTCCCTCGATAAGGATCTGGCAGAGCTTTTATTCGACTGACAAGCGCCGATCCACCATAGGTATCTCTAATCATGACAGGCATCCCTCCAAGGACTGTCCTCTTTGTAGGCAATTACTCTCCACTAGCCTTTAATGCAAGGTTCGGACCAGCAGCGGGTTATGTGACGCGCCTAACTGCAAACAGCATCCGACTGGAAAATTTGCTATGATCAGGACATGACCTCATTCGAAGCGGCTTACCGACAACTTCATCGTTCGGGTTCGTTGAGGGAACGCGCCGAGCAAGCTCGGGAGCATGAACGGGCATGTGATCTCTGCGCTCGATATTGCCGTGTTGATCGTTCGGAGAGACTTGGAGGCTGCCGCACCGGGTTGAAGGCGCGTGTGGCTTCTTATGGTCCCCACCACGGTGAAGAAAATCCCCTGCGCGGTCAACGAGGTTCGGGGACGATCTTCTTCTCCTGGTGCAACTTGCGCTGCCAGTATTGTCAGAATGCTGATATAAGCCAATCCCCCGCTGGTAGAGAGGTAGAGAGCGAGGAGTTAGCCGCCATCATGCTCGATCTCCAGCGTAGGGGCTGCCACAATATCAATTTTGTCTCACCATCCCACGTCGTCGCCGAGATCCTGGAAGCGCTCGTAATAGCGGCTGATTCTGGCTTGAACATCCCGTTGGTATACAACACCGGCGGCTACGATTCGCCCGAGGCTCTTTCACTTCTCGATGGCGTGATCGATATCTATATGCCCGATATGAAATACGTTGATCGTCTCATTGCCCGGCGTCTTTCTAAAATCGGCAATTACCCGATGATCAACCAATCCGCCGTGAGAGAGATGCATCGTCAGGTCGGCGATCTCGTTCTGGATGAGCGCGAGATCGCCCAACGCGGATTGCTCGTACGCCATCTGATCCTGCCTGAGGATCTTGCGGGTACGGAAGAAATTGTTCGCTTCCTTGCGGAGGAGATCTCACCCAATACGTACCTGAACCTCATGAACCAATATCGGCCCGCTTATCGGGCGGCGAAGTACCCTCCACTGGATCGCCCTCTGACTCCAAAGGAATATGACGACGCTGTGCTCCTGGCAAAGCGTGCAGGGCTGAACCGCTTGGATAACCGGCAGCGAGGCATTTTTCTTTAGTGGGAATGACCTTCTGAACTGCAAATTACCGAGAAATAAAAACCGGCAGGGAGCAAACCCTGCCGATGGCGATCTTGGGATTATCTTGGTTCTTGAAACTTAAGAAATGGTCATCCGCAAGTCGTTGGCTTTGCGGATCATAAGGCGAAATCCCTCGACATTAACGCACTTTTGGCCATCCGTTATGATGATCAGCGTGAAAGTATATTGGCGATATCATAAAATTCCAGGTTTACCTCGCGAGCTTTACTCACGACATCTTCGAGTTTCCGCATAACGATCTCACGCCCGTTTAGACCGGTCATCACATCGGTTTCACCGGCGATTAGCGCATTTACGGCTTTCACACCCATTCGCGTCCCAAGGATGAGATCAAAAGCAGATGGACTTCATCCGCGGACAACATGCCAGAGGATCGTAATTCGGGTTTCGAACCCGCAGTCATCCTCGATTAACTTTCTGGCCACATCTTCTGGTTGATAAGACGCACCTTCCGACATGATGATGATTGAGTGCGATTTCCCGCGATCATAGGCATCCATGACCTCCTTCGAAATCTGGTCAACTTGGATTTCATTTTCGGGGATGATGATGACTTCAGCCCCGCAAATTACGCCTGAGATGAGGGCAAGGTAGCCACAGTCCCGACCCATCGTTACTACAAGGAAAGCGCGCTGATGCGACGATGCCGTGTCTCGCAGCTTATCGACGGCTTCCCTAATTGTGTTCAGAGCCGTATCTACTCCCAGCGACATATCGGTCCCCCAGATATCATTGTCGATCGAAGCTGGCACGCCGATCGCCGGGAAGCCCATCTCGGCCAGGACATGGGTCCCCCGCATGGTTCCATCGCCACCAATGACAACAATCCCATCGATCTCCGATTCATTCAGCTCGCGCTTTGCCTGCCGCTGGCCCTTCGTGGTTTTGAACCCCGGGCATCGTGCGGTTCGGAGGAACGTGCCTCCTCGCTGCATTATTCCTCCAACGTCCCGTGCTCGTAACTGCCTCATTTCCCCGCGGATAAGGCCGTCGAAACCCTCTTCGATTCCAATCACCTCAAGATCGTAATGAAGTGCGGTTCGTACGACTGCACGAATACAAGGGTTGATCCCCGGCGCATCCCCGCCGGATGACAGCACAGCAATTCTTCCAAGTTTCATTGGATCCTCAATGTCTCGATACGGATAACGCCCTCACCTAACATCGATGTCAATTGTGCATGGAGGTCTGGGCAATATCCAGTGGTTGAACTGGGGAAATCGACTTGATAGCGACGAGACGCTTCGAATAACAAGAACTCGAAGCGATCATTTCCTGGATACGATGTGAGCAGGCCATGAACTCTGCGCATTCGCAATGCATCTCTTTGCCGGTCACCAGTTGTCTCCAGGAGCACGGTAACCATTTTCACTTCTCCATCTAGAAACGTCTCGAGTGGAGCGGGAGAAAAAGCAGGCGGTGCTTCCGATAATTCACGATCCATATTTTGTGGAGCGACTACCGGCTCGATGGGATCAGATTCATCAACTGAGGTCGCTACAGATTGCCCCTCGAATGTGAGTGCGATCGAGTTGTACCTGATATCGGCTGCAGGAGGGAAAGGTGGTGGTGGTGGAAGTTCTTCCCCCTCGCCTGAATATGATGGCGGTTGCGGAATCTCTCCGGAATCCACCGTTGGAATAGGCGCCGATGGAGGAGGTTGGGTAACTTTGCGATGATCTCCGTTAATGGTTTGTACCTTCGAGAAATCATCGGTGATCTGGTCAGCGAGGATCTTCACCGCGCCTCGCTCACGGTCAATTTTTCCTACTGCGACGACGATATCTTCCTCGCTCAGCCAGGTAGAGATATTCTTCCAGACCCTGCTGAATACAACCAGCTCAATAGTCCCCTGTAAATCCTCCAGCGTCACAAAACCCATCGCCTTCCCGGTGCGAGTCTGATATGGTCTTATATTACAAACTTCGCCAGCGACACAAACTTGCTGCCCCTGGTTTGTCTCCTCTAATTCGGAGCTAAAGTGAGTGGTAATTTGTGTGAGTTCCGACAAATACGGCGTCAGGGGATGATCCGAGATGTAGATCCCTAATAATTCCTTCTCCCAACTCAGGAGACGGCGCTGAGGAATATCCGAGGTCACGGGAGGCAAGTCCAGGGCGTCGCTCACGCCGGTCTTCTGACCGAAGAAGGACATCTGACCAGCCTCAGCTGCCCGGAAATGGTTGGCGGATAACGCCATAATTCGGTCCATGAAATCCATCATAGCGATGCGCGGCGCGAGGCTATCGAGAGCGCCAACGCGAATAAGACTTTCCATCGCCCGTTTCCCAACCTTGCGTAGATCAACCCGCCGGGCGAATTCCTCCAGGGTGTTGAATACCCCTTCTTCCTCTCTGGCTTCAAGAATAGTCTCGATAGCTCCCTGACCGACATTCTTAGCTGCACCAAGCCCGAAACGGATACCTTCTTTTCCGTCTCCACAATCCTCGGGGGAGAAATCATAGCCGCTCGAATTCACATCAGGCGGCAGAATTTCTAACTCCATCCGGCGACAATCGGCGATGTAAAGCGCCACTTTATCCGTATCATGCTTGACGACGGATAGCAAAGCTGTCATATATTCAAGAGGGTACTGCGTCTTGAGATAGGCGGTCTGAACTGCGATGACCCCGTAATCAGCGGCGTGCGCTTTATTGAAGCCATAACGGGCAAAATTTTCCCAATCGTCAAAAACATCGGTGGCTGTTTTCTGATCGACATCGTTTTCAACT
>DAOUTT010000106.1 GCA_030668545.1 Anaerolineales bacterium
CAGGGTGAAACCTTTGAGGGCTACGAGCGAACGATTGATGCGCATATCAAGAATTTGAGATCGAAGATAGAAACTGATCCAAAGAAACCCGTATTCATCGAAACCGTATTCGGTATAGGTTATCGCTTCCGTGATGAGTGACGCCAATCGACGCAGGGGTCTCAGTCTCGCCTGGAAACTGCTCTTTTCTTTCCTGACGGTCGCGTTTGTTAGCATTGGAACCGTCGCCATCATCTCAAGCCAAACAACAGCGCGGGAAGTGCGTGGGTTCGTTCTCCACGGTGAGCAGTCGACGTACGCCGTCATGTTGAAAGAACTTGAAGACTATTATCAGGATCATGATGGCTGGGAAAGCGTGCAGAGCATCTTGCCGGGGTCGGGGCAGAGAGGCCAATCCGGCCAGGGCCAGGGAGCTGAGGGGGGTCGCAATACCCTGCTCGCCGATGGGTCTGGAGTAATCATCATCGGTCCACCCGACAGACAGGGTAGTAACTTGTCACTGGCGGAGCGTTCAAGTGCATTCCCTATTGAAGTGGACAACGAGGTTGTTGGTTATCTAGCGCCGATTGGATTAGGGTTTTCCAGTCCGGAAACCCAGTTATTCGAAGATCTTCAACGCGCCTTCTGGGTTGCATCTCTTATCGCTAGCGCCGTTGCCTTACTCCTCGGCGTATTGTTTGTTAAAGGCCTGCTTCGCCCGGTGAATGAACTAACCGACGCCGCGCGGGCTGTGGCCGGTGGTGAACTAAGTCGGCGGGTCGAAATCCGCACTAGTGATGAAGTGGGCGAACTCTCGATGGCTTTCAACCAGATGGCCGAGAACCTGGAGCTCTCAGAGGATCGCCGGAGAGAAATGACTGCAGACATCGCCCACGAACTGCGCAATCCTCTGGCGGTTATTAAGGCACGCTTAGAAGCGATCATTGATGGTGTTCACCCTCTTGAAGTTGAGAGCATCGAGCCCATTTTGGAGCAAAGTGAGTTGTTAAATCACCTCGTCGAAGACTTACGTACGTTAGCCCTGGCAGACGCTGGACAGCTTTCACTTGAGCTTTCGCGAACGGATCTGGGGCTCCTCGTCCAGAAAGTAGTAGAAACGTATCGCCCTGAAGCACAAACAATTGGGGTTTCGCTTCTCGCCGATGTCCCACCGGAACCATCGATTTATGGAATGGTGGATGCCGTCCGCGTCGAACAGATTCTGGGGAATCTGATCACGAACGCCCTCCGCTACACGCCTGAGGGGGGTAATGTGACCCTCCGTTTGCGGTATGACTCGCAGAGGTTAAAAGTCGTCTTGGAAGTGATCGATACCGGAGAGGGGATCCCCGTGCCGGATCTTGAGCGAGTTTTCGAGCGTTTATATCGTGTCGATCCCTCACGCTCACGCCAGGCTGGAGGATCTGGCCTCGGACTGGCTATCACCCGCAAGCTGGTCGAAGCGCATGATGGCACGATACACGCTGAAAACCGATCTGATGGCGGCGCTATCTTCAGAATTGAGCTGCCGGGATGATTTATTATGGGAAGTAACTAAGCTGCGGCACGCGTTGTTCTTGCCGCGTCTCTGGGTTAAGTCTATAATTTATCGAGAAAGATCCTGAGCACCCAGAATACGGATAAGTTACAACTTTCGTTTTGAGCCGATACAGGCTCTCACAATTTCTTGGAGAGGACATCATGGCTGACCTGACAACCACCTACATGGGATTGAAGCTGAAGAACCCGATCGTTCCCTCGGCTTCACCGTTATCCCGCGAGATCGACGATATCAAAGCCCTGGAGGACGCCGGCGCCTCCGCCGTCGTTATGTACTCACTCTTCGAGGAGCAGATTGCGCTCGAAACGGGCGAACTATCTCATCTGCTCTCCGATGGCTCGTTGAGCCTGGCTGATGCAAGCACCTACTTTCCGCATAAGCAGGATTACATACGCGATCCGGACAGCTATGTTGAGCATTTACGCAAAGCAAAGGAGTCCGTTGATATCCCCATCATCGCCAGCATGAACGGCACGAGTAAGGGCGGATGGTTGGATTATGCGCAGAAAATCGAGCAGGCGGGGGCGGATGGATTGGTGCTCAACGTCTACTTCATCCCCACAACCGATACGCTTTTTGGACTCGACATTGAGACACTCTATCTGGACATTCTCCGCGCGGTGAAAGAGAAGGTCAGTATGCCGGTTGCGGTTAAGCTGAGCCCGTTCTTCAGCGCCTTGCCGAATTTTACTTCCCGGCTAGCCGATGAAGGGGCAGATGCGCTGGTGCTATTCAACCGTTTTTATCAGCCGGACATCGATGTCAGTAAGAAAGATATCAAACCACATCTAAGTCTTAGTCGGCCGGAGGACATTCTTCTCCCGCTGCGTTGGATCGCAATTCTCTACGATCAGGTTGATTGCTCGCTGGCGTTGACAAGCGGTGTGCACAGCGGCAAGGGTGTGATGAAGGCAATCCTGGCCGGGGCAGATATTGCCAATGTCTGTTCGGTTCTCTTGAAGGAGGAAGGTATAGCGCCTCTAAAGGGAATCATCGCTGATTTTGAAGCGCTGGTGGAGGTGTTTGGGGAAGACTCGCTAGAGAATTTGCGTGGGTCGCTCAGCCTTGAGAACTACGTAGAACCGGCAGCTTTCGAGCGCTCGAGTTACATCAAGCTTCTGCAAGGATTCGGGCGTATCTAACGCCGAAATTGCAGGCAGCTAAGATTACCAGTTTCTTTGTTTTTGTTTGGAATTACACCTTCTAAAGGTGAACTGAAGTAGATCCAATTTGGGAGAAGAAAGGAACAACTCCGAATCATAGATGTTCGGAGTTGTCCTTTTAATTTCGGATTTCACCGGATAGGATGCGTGCCCTCTGCCAGGGAGGCAGATCCTCTTTTTCGGCGAGCACTTCTCGCAGTTCGAAGATTTGGTCACGAAGAGCTGCCGCTTTCTCAAACTCAAGTGTTTCCGCAGAATGATGCATTTGCTTTTCAAGCTCATTAATGAGCCGCACGAGTTCGTCTTTTGGAAGTGTCTCTGGAGTCACTGCCCTGTATTCTCCGGTTTGTTCGGCGACTGCTCTTGATGTGATTTGATCGGTCAGATCGCGGATTTCTTTGATGATGCTCATGGGCTCTATGCCGTGCTCTTCGTTATAGGCAGTCTGCTTCTTTCGCCGCCGTTCGGTCTCGTCGATCGCAAAGCGCATCGAATTGGTAATCCTGTCGGCATACATGATGACGCGGCCATTGATGTGCCGGGAGGCACGGCCGATCGTTTGTATGAGGGAAGTGCCAGATCGCAAGAAACCTTCCTTATCGGCATCGAGGATGGCGACCAGTGAAACCTCTGGAAGATCCAAACCCTCACGCAGAAGATTGATCCCCACGACAACATCAAATACCCCCAGGCGTAAATCACGTAAGATGGCCACACGCTCGATGGTGTCGACCTCTGAATGAAGATAGTGGACCTTGATGTCAAGTTCGAGGATGTAATCGGAGAGGTCCTCCGCCATTCGTTTCGTCAGTGTAGTCACTAGGACCCGCTCGCCAATTTCAACTCGGCGGCGTATTTCGCCCACAAGATTGTCTATTTGGCCCTCAATGGGGCGAATTTCGATTTCGGGGTCGACCAATCCTGTAGGGCGGATGATCTGCTCGACCACTTGCGTGGCCTTCTCGAGCTCATAGGGGCCGGGTGTGGCGGATGTGTAAATGACCTGCCCGATTCGGGTCTCGAATTCATCGAAGGAGAGCGGTCGATTATCAAGGGCTGACGGCAATCGGAATCCGAAATCTACCAGTGTACCTTTACGCGACAAGTCACCGGCGAACATCCCCCGCACCTGAGGGATGGTCATATGGCCTTCATCGATGATGAGGAGAAAATCCGGGGGGAAGTAATCGATCAATGTCCATGGCGGTGATCCCGCCGAGCGTTGGTCGAGATGGCGGGAGTAGTTTTCGATACCGGAGCAGTAACCCACCTCTCGCAGCATCTCGAGATCGTACAAAGTGCGTTGTTCGAGACGCTGGGCTTCAAGCAGTTTCTCGTTTGATCTTAGATGAGCCAATTGATCTTGTAGCTCGACCTCAATGTCTCTAATTGCAGCCTCTAACTTCTCGCTATCAGTGATGAAGTGCTTTGCGGGAAAGACGCTGGCTTTGGGGAGATCGCGCAGGAGTTCACCGGTGAGCGGGGCAAAGCGGGTGATGCGCTCGAGTTCGTCTCCGAAAAAGCTCAGCCGTAGGCCCAGCTCCTCATACGCTGGGAGGATCTCAAGAGTGTCTCCGCGTACCCTGAACACTCCGGGTTTCAGTTCCATATCGTTGCGTTGGTAATGGCTTTCAACAAGCTGGCGCAGGAGCGCATCGCGACGATAGCGAGATCCCACTTCTAGATTAATGACAATCTGGCCGTATGCCTCCGGGTTTCCAATGCCGTATATACAGGAAACGGAAGCCACAACAATTACATCTCGGCGCGAGACAACAGAGGCTGTTGTGCTGAGCCTTAGGCGGTCTATCTCCTCGTTGATATGTGTTTCTTTTTCGATATAGAGGTCATGCTTGGGAACATACGCCTCGGGTTGGTAGTAGTCGTAGTAGGAGACGAAGTACTCGACGGCATTCTCTGGAAAGAACGATTTAAACTCCGCATACAGCTGTGCGGCCAGGGTTTTATTGTGGGCTAAGATCAGGGCGGGGCGTTGTGTTCTGGCGATCACATTGGCAATAGCGAAGGTTTTTCCCGTGCCTGTTGCGCCGAGAAGCACCTGATGCTTATCGCCGCGCTCCAAACCATGCAGGAGTTGTTCGATCGCCTCCGGCTGGTCCCCGGTCGGCTGGTAGGGTGCATGCAGTAGAAATTCATTCATCGGCGGTCTCGTGGGTATCGAACATATGTGCTGGTAATTATATCATGTGCGCGGATCCAGGTCGCCTAACATACAGGCTCAAAAAGTTTTGTTGGAGGTTATTTGGAGGTGATGTAAATAGGGTTGCTGAAGATCCAGCCGCGCAACTTCCCCTTATATCGAAGATAAACTTCGGCGCGGTACACCCCTGGCTGATTGACAGTGTGCACCGCGGTCTCCTGGTAGTCCCAGCGGTGAATTTCCTCGCCATCATGCAATAAGCGGATCTCTGCCCGCTTCGGGACGCTGATCTTCAGCGTGACACCAAAGCGAATCTCAGTCGTATCGCCCATTTCGAATTCACCTTTTTCTCCTTGGGCGGTAAATCGAAAACCACGAGTTGAGGAGGGGAGGTCATACCCTACGAAGCAGTGACCCTCTCGAATGGCGTGAAACAAGCGTCTTCGGTCGATCTCGGAATCTCCTGTCAGAGGCTCACGCAGGAGCACGTGCGTATTAACTGTCCTGAAGAGGAATTCATAGGGGAAGATTGTACGTTTTAGTGGGCCTAGACTTACGGGCATGGCGTGGGCATCTGTTCCCCCAATGGCGACGATCTTCTTACCAGAAGCGAGTAGGCGATCCCAGCGTTCGAGAACGCCCGGGTAAGGTCCGGAGGCAACCAACGTAGGATTGTACGCATACCAGATCGAGCGAGGCAGCGAGGTCAGGAGCCCTTTGAATTCGCTCATGAAGTTCCATAATTCCAATCCAGTGAAACCGGTTACGTCCCAATCAACCCAGGAGAGGTCATCTTCATTGAATGCGGGCGCGGCAGGGTCGGCCGGGTGGGCGATAAACGATAGCCCCCCCTCCTGGGTGACAGCGTTCACCAATCCCTGTGGATCACGGGCGCGGGGAGCGAGTTCGCAGTGTGTTTCGTAGACCAATAAGTGGTTCTTTTGAGGTTCTCGTGCCTGGTCGTGGATCTCCTCTCCCGTCAATAGGAGAACTCGCTGACGGTCAAGGTAACGGTATCCATCCATCCCACCGACCCAGACATTGTGGTCCGTGACGACGACAAAATCGAGACCGGCCTCGATAGCCGCGAGGGCGATATCCTCATGGCTGCCATGTCCATCAGAATAGCGTGTGTGTGTATGCAAGTTGCCGACGTATTCGTGTGCCACAACTGTCCTTAGATTCGATGTATCTTTTGGAGACCGATCGTTACTTTTCTTTTCCGTTTTCCCGATTGCGTCCTGCGTCGCTGGGAGTGATCAACTGCGCGCCGACTTGGGCACAAACTCCGATGAGTTGTTGGCGTTGTGCAGGAGAGAGCGGAGCGAGGTGGGTTACAACAAGCTCAACCTGTTCACGAAGCAGGTGATCGAGGAGTGTGCGCCATCTGCTTCCTGCAGGTTTTTCATCGATTAAAACACTGAGTTTATCTGGATCATATGGACCGATGATGTCCTCTAGTTCTCGTTTAAAATCATTATCGAAACGAAGCCAGCGAAAAAATGGTCCCGTTTCAGAGACTTCAAGGGGGTGGCGGTCGATGATATATACAATGATCGGTTTAATATTAGACAATGTTCTTTCCAACAGTCGAAATGATTCCTTATGTGTATCAAAGCTTAGCACAAGGATGCTGTGGAAGCAACGGTTTACAAAGACCCCATGAGGATGCGCCCGCTCCGAACATTTGTTCTTGATCAACATCAATGTGAATACTTAACGCTGGGATCCAGCATGGAGAGTATAATCAACAAATTCGAGGTGAGGCGATGCTAACCAGGTCCTTATCTATTCTCCTAATGATGTCGCTCTTTCTGTTGGGCAGTGCGTGTCAATTCACAGATCAAACTTTTGAAGAAGAGCAATTTACGACTCAGCAAACACCTGACCGCCCCTTCAGACCGCTTCAAGTTACCCTTATTTCCCCTCAAGATGGTCAATCATCAGACTCCCTCAAGGGCATGGGTGAAGACGCGCCATCCAAAGTATGGCCTACGCTAACGGGGGATCTTGATACCGCAATTTCGTCAACCTCGGATGCTCTTCTCTCAGCGATTAATGTCCGTCGAGCGCTGAAGGGCTGGCCGCCTCTTGTCCATCAGATTGCACTCGCCGAAATTGCGAACAATAGAGCCATCGATATGGCGGTATATACGTATCTAAGCCATGAAGACCCTGAGACGGCGGAGATTCTCGTGGAGAGTATGCTCATCGATAAGGGGTATCAAGGTCGTGTGGCGGAACTGGCCTATGCTGCAAACGTGCCGCTTGATCGACTGGGTGAGATCGCC
>DAOUTT010000049.1 GCA_030668545.1 Anaerolineales bacterium
ATAATATCACATATGACATATAGTTTTTATATATATTAAATCTTTTTGATTATGTGAATAATTATTTAATAGATGTGAGCTATAACTATGGATGGTGTCTGATTTCTAAATGTTACAGAACATTTTATCACACTCAGGCACCAAATTTACAAAAATATACATAGTTAGATTGAGAGAAAAATCAATATATTAAATTTCACCAACACGAATTGTAACGGTCTCATTTTATGGAAATGTTCAAATAGGATGATTTTTAATATTGAATTAGGGAATATAACAGAACAGAAAGAAATTCATTGTATTGCTCGATCCACAAAGGATCAGTTCAACCTAAATCGGAGGCTACGGAGGGAGACATCCTCTATTTAAAATAAGGTTTGAAAGTAATGGCTCTTCAGACAAGCAACTTGATAATGGTGGGATTGGGTATCCAGGGAGATAGCCCACCAAATGGTATGCAGTCGCCCTTAAAGGACGGGGTCCACTTACGTTGGGCATTCAAGCGCGAACTGGGATTTCCTTGGCATGGATACTACCTTTTCCGGCGAAATCATCGGCCTGGCCTGCTCTTACCAGCTCGCGTGAGCAGGATGGTTGATCAGGAGTTGCATGGTGGGCGCTACCGCCTATATGACTTGGAAGAACCTGCCTGCCGAGTCCAGATCAGTTTCAATTTCCACGAAGCTGGACAGATTAGGGTTGCAGCGCTGCTGTGGGGTGCACGGGTTGACCAAAGCTCGATTATGGGGCGTGCTGGTGACAGCCTAACGGTCAATTTTGCATACGACACCATTACAAGTATTCGATTTTCACTCGGACCCGCAGTCCCTGGGGCGCTACTTAGTGTAACGGTTTCGGCTGAGGCTAGGTTCGGTTGGGAATTGGTACCGGACTTCCCATATCCGATGAGCTTGCCGATAAGTCGGACGGAATATCCATGCACGGCTGGAATCGATGAAGATCTCGCTCGAGCGCGAAGCATGGCCGCCGAGCGAATCCGTTATGGCGATCCTGCAAAACTTACCGCTCTCCCTGCCTCGTGTTACACGCGCGGCACGGTTTCAGTTACCAACGGCTCCTTCATCGTAAGCGGGGAAGCAACCCAATGGCGCGACAACTGGGTCGGCATGGTGCTCCAGGTTGACGGTGATCTCACTGGCTACACCATTGTGAAAGTAGTCGATACCGAGAAGCTGATTCTCAGCCGGGGGTACACCGGACTCTCACGTAACGGAGTTGACTACATCATTCATGGAGATCACTTCGGCCAGCTGCATGACTATCTCGTGCAGCTCGTAGCAGGTGGACCGACGTTAGGATCGCCGATGGCGCATCGTTCTCTGCCACAGATAATCTATGCAACAGGAACGATCGAGCTGACGGATGGGATTCCGGTCGTCCAGGGGGTCGGAACGGCCTGGACAGAGGCACTGGTGGGGCTTGACCTGCAAGTGGTAGGTGCCCAGGCGGGGACCGTTCGGGTGCGGAATAGCTTTACAAGAGTTACGGGAACCGGCACCCATTGGCATTCAGATATGGTCGGTATGTCTTTGCAGGTAGCGGGTGATTCCTCGAGCTACACGATTGCGATAGTCGAATCACCGACTGAGATAGTATTGAATCGTCCTTTTCCGGGCGCAAGTGCTGACGAAGCGCCATATAGAATCTTCGAGCGAGCCGTCTATTCCATCGCCGAGGTTGTCTCGCCGACTGAACTCACGTTAGCACGAGCCTACCATGGACCTGAGCGGCTTGGTTCCGTCGGTTACGCCATTTTCAGCACCCTCCAGTCACCAGGAAGGGGAGAGACACCTTGGATGCCCCATCAATCCCCCTTGGATCTGGTTCTGCTCGGTACTTTGCACCCGGCAATGGCCCAAATGGTAGGCCTTTACTGGGTGGATTCACTGGCCGAGGAGGACCATCCCTATGACTACCTGATCCTGGCCGACCATGAGGGCTACTTCCATGGTGATCCGCAATGGGCCAAGGTCTTACTGGGAAGCGGTGAAGTCGAGGAATTTCCAGGCGTGGACGGCTATATCGTGTTCAACAAGAGACGGGCGGCTGCAACGCCTTTATCGCCCCCCGGGGACCTGCGGGCCTATGCCCTTCCCGCAGGAGGTCGCAAGCCGGAGGCACCTAACAACGCCGGCCTCACCTGGGACTCTGGCGCAATCGGAGGAGTGCTGTTGCCGGATAAAGCTGTGATGGCCCACCTGTGGCGTGCTGACCTGGGGGAAGTGGAACCCACCGATCTTCCCGCTGAGGACCGTTATCGTCCAATCACCTGTGACAAGACCGGCGAACATCCTGTATTGGTCTCGGCGCCGGTCCCAGGACTTTCTCCGGAACGCCCCGCCGACTGGCCGCCATTCCCCTTGATGGCCATCGATCGCGAGCTTGAGGACGGCTGGTACAGTTACCGGGTAAGTGGAATCGATATCTTCGGTCGGCACAGCCGACAAAGTGATGCGGCGCGCTGGCACCAGTGGGACCCCGTACCAGATCCCAAACCCTGGTATTACCGGGACCCTCCGGGGCATCGAGCGATCCATTCCTTCGCCGTCCGGTTGTTGGACAAGCTGTCACCTCCGCCGCCGGCAGGCATCGAAGCCTATGCGCTGGATCCGGCCGACCCAACGGTGATGCAGGACGCAGCCTATCTGGCCTGGCGTAGTTCTCTCAGCCCGGAGAATCGCGACACCCTCGTCGGGCTCCGTGTCCGCTGGCTCTGGACTGTGGCCCACATGGCCCAAGCTCCCGACACGCGGGAGTTTCGTATTTATTACCAGGCAGGACGGATGAATGCACTGTTGGGCAACATTCTCAGTGTATCGATGATCAGCCTTGAGGAAAGTGAGGTGACGGTTGAGATCTCAAACGGCCATACTGCACGCGCTTATGTCGGTGCATTGCTGCAGACCGGCCCGAATGCCTTCAAAATTCTGGAAGCCAGCGACGGTGCTGGGCTTTGCCTGCGTGTTAAAAATATTGGTCCTCACTATCGTGTTGGAACAATTTCAGTGGAACGCAACTCATCGAAGGTGGAGGGTATTGATACCACCTGGCGCAGCGATCTGGCTGGTATGGTCCTGCAGATTGATGGGGAGACAACTCCATATCGGATTGCTAAGGTCCTTTCTTCTACATGTTTAATGCTCGAAGCCCCCTATGCCGGGATGACGGGGGTTGAAAAAAACTACCAGATCTTCAAAGTCCCCCGCCAAGGCATTCCCTGCTCGTTGGTATTTCCTTCGCCCCATACCGCTGGCAGGGTCTCGGTGAACCACGGAAGCCGAACGGTCAACGGGAAAGAGACGCATTGGGGACCCGAACTCGTGGGACAAAGGTTCAAGCTTGCCGGGGAATATGATGCATACCATGTCGTTGACGTCAACGTCAGTTCAACGCTTCAACAATTAACTTTAGATCGCTCCTACGCCGGCAGGGCAACCGGTGAGAAAGCCTATGCTATTTCGCATCCTCTTTTCGTGGAATACAGGGAGCATACCAACTGGGAGAAACGCATCCACGTTGTGGGTTATGATGAGCACGTTCAAGTGCGAATCCCGCCAATGCTTGATGCAAATGGCTATCCATTGATGGGAAAAAGAGCCACAGTTACAGGTTCCACGGTTTTCCTTCTAAATGTGGAAGATGCCGATCTTTCGCCGGTGGGGACCGGGAGTGAGGTGCTCTACCTTGAAAACGACCGCGCACCCGGGAATAAGCGGTACCGGATCCTGTCAGTGGACAACACCGACAAAACGGTCACAGTCCATGGAACACCCGATATCGGCGCGGACCCATCACTGTGGGTAATTGGTCCTCCAGTGCCCCTACACTTCTATGAGGTGTTCCTGCCAGCGCCGGATACCGCCGAGGATGGAGGGTTCGCGCCGTCCCTGGCCGATCCCATTGTCTATGCTCATATCGGCGTCAGCGCCGCAGATGGAAGAGCGCATACGGGGGATGATCCGCAGTGGGCGGAAGAAGCACATGGCGGCTGGGAGCCTGAAGAGCGTTACGGCAATGAGGGAGGCGTCGGTCCGCCGGTCAGCATCTTCCGGGTGCTGCGGGAACGACCCGACGCACCCATTCCGCCCCCTGCGGATTCTGACCGGGTCTACGCCACCCCCACCGACTACCAGGGGAATTCTTTCTACACCTACCGCTGGCAACCGGTCAAGAACCTGAATACCCACATCTTCCGCGCCCTGGATGATGCTATTTTCAAACGAGACTGGTCGATCAGAACCACACGGGCGGCTTTGGATCCCACCCTTCCCCGACATGAATCTTACTTTCCTGAGGGAGATACACCATGGGATATAGATCGAAAACAGGACGCAGCAGATGAGCTGAATGCCATTGATTCTCAAGACAGCTATAGCAGCCTGTCAGACGATGCGCGGATCTTGCTGGCTCTTTTGCCCGGGAATGAGGGGGTGGCGTGGAACAGGGGTCTCCAGGAGTGGGACTGGACTATCCGCGTTACCAGGAGTAGCCTCACGGCCGTCCACACGGACTATTTCCCTCAAGAATGGGCGGCGGAGCCGGACAATGAAGTGGATAGGCTCAAGCGCGAGCATATCGCTGATGAGCTCAATGCTATGGTAACGCTGTTGACCGGAATGGCCGCAACAGCAGACGACAAGATCGTCACCCTGTATGGAGCCCCGAATCTGGAGCAGGTTCATACTGATCGGGATTTGCTCTGGTTAGCAGCAGAGCCCGAAGAACGTAAGAAAAGACCCTACCGCATCACTGCCGTAGACCAGTTTGCTCGTACCGTGACGCTCGATAGCGAACCCAATTTAGAGCATCCCACCTCAGCATGGGCGATTTACCTCGACCCGTATCGAGGGCTTTCCAACGACGCCCTTCGCGTGCTGGCTGGATTGCCCGGCAACGAGCGCGCCTTTACACAGATCACAATACAGCCCTTGGATCCATATGATGCCGCGACCGATGACGACCGGAAACCCGATGATCCCGAGGACTACATACCTAATACCGACCTGCGCATCTATATGGACACCCTGCCGGGTCGTTCAACCAACCGCTATTTCTACCGCGCTGCTTACGTCGACGGTGCGCAGAACCGGAGCCATCTCAGCCTTGCCAGCCCGCCTGTTTACCTGCCGAAAGTCACACCACCGCGGACGCCGGTCATCACCAAGGTATTGGGCGGCGACCGGCAGATAATACTTCGCTGGAACTGCAGTCGCGAGCCCGACCTGGCTGAATACCGGATCTACCGTGCCGACAAGAAGGAAAAGGCCCGCGATATTCGCCTCATGACGTTGGTGCATACGGAAATGGTCCCACCAGCTGACCCAGCAGAACGTTCGGCTATGATGCAATGGATCAATGAAGTGCCGGGTTTCGTAACTTTCTATTATCTCCTGGTCGCCATTGACGGAGCGGGCAATGTTTCGAAACCCAGCAAGACCGTGGCAGCGCGGGCCTTCGGTCATTCACCCCCCGATCCTGCGGAATGGCGCCGGACAGAATGGGGCAAGCTGGATGCCTGGGGCAATGTGCACCCACTGGAGGCGGTGGTAGGGAACGGGTCTCTAACCGTGTTGCTAGAGTGGGCGATTGGTCAACCGACGATCAAATGCCTGGTCCAGCGCCGCCCAGAGGGTAGTAGCACTTGGCTTGCCGTCTCGCCTTGGTTGTCGGCCGTGGCTACCCATGCAGAGAATGGGCAATGGGTTTTAGCGTTTTTCGACCCATCTGTACTGGCAGACCGTACCTATTGGTACCGAATAATCTCGGTGAACAAGGCGGGAAAACCGAGCGTATCGGCGGAAGCTTCGCCAGGGAGCGGGAGTTGAACCATGCCTAACTGGAGTTTCAGAGCAGACTGGTCCGAGGGAGGAGGTCCTGCATCTCCAGGCCTCCCAGTTCCAGAATTGAGAACCGACACGGCGTTGGTCATGGAGCCGACCTTAAACGATGCTATTGGCAACATGATATCAAGGGAACGTTATGACGTCAGCCTTACTGTAGATGGCGGAATTAAATGCCTGGTAATCGATCTGGATTCCGCCACTGAAGTACCAGTGTTGGCTATGGTACCCGGACAAGTAGCGTGTGATGGTGACCGTTCCATTCTGACCACTGAGGTTTTTTCCTTCACGGGCATGATGGAGCTTATACAGGAAGTTTCCCTCTTCCCCGAACTTTTACGTCCCCCTCCTAGTCAAGGCCCATATCCAATACGCTGGTTCCGGAACTGGATCGATGCGGGAAGAGTCCCCCCCAAAGTCATTTATGAGAACCTGGTCGAAGATGACAATAGAGTTTGCGATGACACCGTGGTGCGGGCGGGGCAAGCTATCGGCAACATCGGTTCGCATCCTACCGTTGCAGGGAAAAAACAGATTCGGCTCAAGATAGAGTATATTGACAGCACTAACGATGCTCCAAGATTCATGCATCCCAGGGAGTTTTTTTCCCTGCTTTTCTGGTCTGAAGCTTGCGATCCATTCTTTTCTAGCGATACCAGCAATCCTCCCCTGCGCGACTACGAAAATCCTCTCCTACAAAAGATGATGCGGCGGTATGACGACGGCAGCCCGGTGATCAGCGGATCCGACGGAGCGGTGGATGAGATAAACGAGATTCTCAATAGTGTTTCTAATCGATACGATAATGTTGATCGATGGCTCGGGCTTAGGCCACCGTTAAGGATCTATAAACGTATTGAATGGGAGGCCAGAGCTACCCATTACATCCATCACGACAACTGGCAAAGAGCCGACACGGAGCCCCCACCCTACGGAGATCTGGTAGACGTACTCAGAAACCCGTTTATCACTATTGGGGCACCCATGCGGTTTTCTTCCAAGTGCAATCTTTTGGCCGGTGAATTGGCGTTCAGGTCCGGATTCCGTCCTTTCGTATCAATTGCTGGCAACCATTTGAGCTATCAATCTGGAAATAGTTTTATTAACCCGCGGTGCAATACTGCAGACTGTGACAGAGACCCCATCCGTATTAGGTCCGCTGGAACCATCCATTTGGATGGGGTTGATTATCGCATTGATGCGGTTCGGGGTCGTAAACGATACTTTCACAGCGACAACATCGAAGCAATTAATAGGGATATCCAGGAAAACGGGAAAGGTATCCTTTATGCGCGCCAGCGCTACTGTCTCTTGGGAACAACACCTCCATATCCGGCAAGGGGAGTTAATTGTGACGATGGCACTAGACCGAAATCATTTCATGTGATGGTTCTGGCAAACCTCGACGGTATTTCGAGCAACTCCATAACAGCTGATATCATCGACCAGCATATAGTACTTCCTGATATCCCCCGTAATTGTCCATCACCCTCTTATTGTGGGTTTCGCGATAGCAGTGGCAGGGCTTTTATCGAGATGGCCCCCGGAGGAGATCCCTCTGAAAATTGGGGCGTTTTAGACCTGAACGGCCTGGAGGTGCCCTAAGATGCCGGAAAATCAATTTGTTCCATTGAGTTATTTTATCTCCCGGAATCTAATCAGTTTCATCGATCTGCCGGAGGATTTTCTGGATAATATCGGCATTTCTGGAAGCGGTTTAGAAACACGGGAGACTGCTGGCGAAACAGAAGAGACCATCGAAGAGACATTTATCGATGAAATGGGAAATGAGGTTACTGCTTCATGGACCCAATCCACAGTCGAAAAAGACACCGATATTCTGCTCACCATTGCCAGTTCGCGGGAACTGGCAATGCGCATCCCGGGTCTGGATGAACTCGAGCTGGTCATCACGGCCACGGATGCACCCGGAGCATCCCCATTTACGGTTGTCCTGTCTCTACATGATGACGGCACCATTTCCTTCGGGGTGGATATCAGTTTTCGGCTCCGCATCGGCAGGGATATCCTCAAACCCATGGTGCGAGAAGGGAGCGGGAATAATGCTTTTGCAGAGGATTCCGATACCGAACGGGTGGAGATTGAGATTGGAGAGGTCAGCCTGGGCTTCGGCTCGGAAGGTTTTTATTTCGATGCCGGTGCCGGTTTTGAGATTACGCGGCCGGTCATGATTGGCGATACAGGAGTCATCATAGACGAACTGACCGGTTTGACGTTGAACTTAACAGGTGACGGGTCGAGACCAGAGAATGCGCCCGATGATTGGAAGGGATTGTATATTAACACCGCAAGAATCTATATTCCCGATCTTATGCAAGGTCACATCCAAGCAGAAGGTCTGGGCATCGGAACGGGAGGATTCTACGGCATAATTGAATATAGTGATGGCGACATCGAAGGCGAAGTTTTGGGAATGGAAGGAAGCATCACGTCCATCGCCCTCGTATTCGTGCAGTCCATTCCTACGGAAGCCGCCATCGGCGCACGGATCACTCTGCCCTTTTTCGACGAGCCCATCGATGTGGAGATCGGCATCGACTTCGATGGCGGCTTCTCCCTCATCCTAGGTGGCGAAAACGGCCTCTACACCTTCACCCGCGAGAACCTGCTCGAAATGGAGTTGGAGAGCCTGGGAATGGAGCTAATAGATGGTGTGGTCACCTTCAAGCTCAGCGGTCGGATAACCCCTCTCTTTGGCGGTTTCGACTGGCCGGGCTTTAAGCTGGACGAACTTTCCATCGACTCCAAAGGCAACGTTAAATACGAAGGTGGCTGGATCGACCTGCCCGACCAATACAGCCTGGACTTCCATGGCTTCCAGATAGAAATCACCCAGCTGGGCTTCGGTAAGAGCGACGACGGTGGCAAGTGGATCGGTTTCTCAGGAGCGCTCAACCTGGTAGAGGGACTGACAGCTGGCGCCTCTGTCGAGGGCCTGCGCATCACCTGGTATGATGACAATCGGGAAACGAGAGTCACACTCGAAGGCGTCGGTGTCGAGCTCGAGGTACCCAATGTGCTGCGCTTCCAGGGCTCCGTTTCCTATCGGGAATTGGATGTTGCCGGTGAGAAAGTACATCGCTTCGACGGCGACATCACACTGGATCTGATGGCGCTTGACCTGCAGATCGAAGCCACCCTGGTGATCGGCTCAGCCCGGGGTGATGCTGGCGCCTATACATTTTTCGCCATTTACCTGGGCGTGGAGCTGCCCACCGGCATACCCCTCTGGAGCACCGGCCTGGGCCTCTACGGTGTGGCCGGTCTCTTTGCGCTGCACATGGAGCCTGACAAAAAGCCCGACGAGGAATGGTACGGGATGGGCCCTGGCGAGGGCTGGTTCAAGCGGCCGGAGATCGGTGTTGCCGACCTGACAAATAAGTGGGTCAATCGGTATCAGAGCCTAGCACTGGGGGCGGGCGTTACCATCGGTACGGTGGCCGACAACGGCTACATCTTCTCAGGTAAGGTCCTGCTGGTTATTGTTTTTCCAGGCCCCATTATTTTAATCGAAGGCAAGGCCAGTCTGCTCAAAGAACGCTCCAGCCTGGACGAAGAGCCAGTCTTTCGAGCCCTGGCGGTGCTGGACTGCCGGGCTGGCACATTCCTCGTCGGGCTCGATGCCCAATACAAATACGACGAGGACGAAGGCCGGCTGATCGATATCCACGGTAGTGCAGAAATCTTTTTCAGTCTGAGCGACCTCTCCGCCTGGCACCTCTACCTTGGCGAGATGGAGCCGCGCGAAAAGCGCATTCGCGCCGAAATCATTTCCTTCATCGAGGCCAACGCCTACTTTATGCTGGATGCGCAAAAAATAGCCATGGGCGCCTGGATCGGTTACGACGGGAACTGGCGGTACGGTCCGGTTCGCGTCGTTCTGGAAGCCTGGCTGGAGGGCAATGTCCTGATCAGCTGGAAGCCTGGCTTCTTCCACGGCGACGTCTGGCTCCACGGCAAACTCGAGATCAGTATTTTCGGTATCGGTATAGGTATTACGGCCGATGCACGCTTCGCTTGCGACGTGTACGACCCCTTCCATATTCTGGCCGAGTTTAGGATCATTCTCACCTTGCTCTTCTGGGAT
>DAOUTT010000260.1 GCA_030668545.1 Anaerolineales bacterium
CCAATTATTGAGAAGGAAATCGACCTGGAATAAGCGCCAACGAATGAGGGCTCATTCCATCCTGGGATGGTGGTCGAGATGTTCGCGGAGGATTATGTCTGCCGATAGAAATTCTTGGGAGTGGCCGTTTCGTTGTACGAATTGCGGTCAGCCCTATCCAACAAAGGGATTCCCTTACTGCTGCGAGAAATGCGGCGGTCTATTCGATTATCAAGCTCAAGTCTCCTTTGATCCGGTCCAACCACCTAGGCCTGGTCGCCGGTCGATCGAACGCTACCGGCGGAGTTTCTCCCTGCCTGCAGATGTAGATTTCGTCAGTCTTGGGGAGGGAGACACGCCGCTTCTCTCTCACCGAATCTCCTCGCGAGAGATCTTCTTCAAGTGTGAGCACTTAAACCCTACCGGCTCTTTTAAGGACCGGGGAAGTGCGGTCCTGGTCAGCGCGTTAATCGCTGCTGGAATTGAAGAGGCAGTTGAGGATTCATCCGGGAACGCAGGAGCTTCCCTGGCCGCATATGCCGCGCGGGCGGGTGTTAAGGTGCGCATCTATGTCCCTGAATCCGCGTCGGGTCCCAAGAGCTCGCAGATCAGCGCATATGGCGCGCAAGTTGTTCGGATTCCAGGTCCACGCTCGGCGAGCGCGGATGCTGTCCAGCGTGAGGCCGAGGGAGGGGTCGTGTATGCCAGCCATGCATATCTGCCGCACGGCATCGCAGGACAAGCGACCATCGCCTTTGAAATCGCGGAACAAATGAAAGAATCTCCGGGAACCGTCATTGCGCCTGTTGGTCATGGGACATTGCTATTGGGATTGCATCGAGGTTTTCAAGCTTTACTGTCAGCAGGCGCAATCAATCACATCCCAGTTTTAGTTGGCGTTCAGGCGAGCGAGTGTGCGCCGCTGTGGGCGGCCTTTTCCGACGGCGTTTCCGGTTTGGATACGACCTCTGAGGGGGTAACGGTCGCTGAGGGGGTACGCATCATCCAGCCGCTGCGCGGGGACGCCGTTCTGCAAGCCATCGCCGAGAGCGGGGGCAAGATGATCGCCATCGATGAAGAAAATATCCTGAGAGGGCGCGACGCACTGGCTCGAATCGGGTTGTATGTAGAGCCGACTTCGGCACTCGTTATATGTGCGCTTGAAGAGGTTTTAGAAACTTGCCCGGACCCAATCGTCCTGATCCTCACGGGATCGGGGTTTAAGACGCTGGGAGTTTGAAGCACTTAAGATTTGGGTCAGCGGCGATTGGGAGCTGGTTGATTGAATGAAAAGAGTGTGTCAGTGGAGGACAGGCGCATGGAACGCAGGGTTGTTATAACAGGGATGGGCACGCTCAACCCGTTGGGGTTCAACGTCATGGAGACCTGGGAAGCTCTCAAGTCCGGCGTGTCAAGCGTTGAACGGATCACATTATTCGACTCGAGCGATCTCCTGGTTAAAATTGCCTGTGAAGTTAAAGAATTCGACCCTGCCCAGTTTATGGGTCCCCGCAAGGTACGCCGTCGGGATCGTTTTCAGCAGTTTGCAAGCGCTGCGGCATCACAGGCGATGCGGGATTCTGGGTTAGAAATCCAACCCGAGGGCGCGGGTCGAGTCGGGGTTCTTATCTCCTCGGCAGTAGGTGGTCTGGCCACGGTGCAGACGGGCATTCAGGTGATGGCCGACGATGGCCCACGTCGGATTAGCCCTTTTATGATCCCGATGTACATGTCCAATGGGGCTTCAGGCGTTGTGGCTATCGACATCGGCGCCAAGGGACCATCCTTTTCCGTCGCCTCAGCTTGCGCCTCAGGCGCCGATGCGATTGGCATGGCTGCTACGCTGATTCGCACAGGTGTAATGGATATCTGTCTGGCCGGCGCTTCGGAGGCGAGCATCACCAAGTTCGGCGTTGCCTCCTTCGATCGTTTGGGGGCACTCTCGAGACGAAACGAAGATTTTTCTCAAACCCCCGCACCGTTTGACGCGAACCGCGATGGCTTGGTGATCGGCGAGGGTGCGGCAGTGCTCATCCTCGAAGACCTGGAACACGCACGCAATCGAGGCGTGGAGATACTCGCTGAGTTGGTAGGATACGGTTCAACCACCGACGCATTCCATATCACGGCGCCATCAGAAACGGGCGCGGGAGGCGCTTCAGCCATTGAAAAAGCGCTTGCAGCTGCTGCAGTCAACCCAAATGAGATTGATTACATCAACGCCCACGGGACGGGAACGAAGTTGAATGACATCTCGGAAACGAAGGCGATCAAGGCAGCGCTGGGAGAGGCTGCTTATAAAGTGCCTATCTCTTCCACGAAATCTATGACAGGGCACATGATGGGTGCGACCGGTGCCCTGGAAGCTATCATTTGCGTTATGGCGATACGAGATGGAATTCTACCGCCAACGATCCATCTCAACGATCCTGACCCCGAATGCGATCTGGATTACATTCCTAACCACGCCCGCGAGGCTGAAGTAGAAGTCGCGTTGAGCAACGCTTTTGGTTTTGGCGGTCACAATGCGGTGCTGGCGTTCCGGAGATTCAAAGGTTAAAATAGGATCACTAATATCAATCGGATTTGATGGAACTGGTGGAACGCGGAGTACCCAGATCGGCTGAGTTCTCGGCGTCCCCCAAGTTCATGGAGAGTGTCATAGTGAAACCGGATGAATTTATCCGGCAAACGGGATTGTCCTTCTCAAATCCCAGTTTGCTCCGCCGCGCCTTGACGCACCGCTCATACTTAAACGAGCACCCCGAGGCATTGGAGGATAACGAGCGTCTGGAATACCTTGGGGACGCTGCTCTGGATTTCATCGCCGCGGTCTGGCTGTATAACCGCTTCCCGGAGATGGATGAGGGTGCGCTCACCCGGCTGCGTTCGGCGCTGGTTCGAACGGAACAGTTAGCGGCCTTCGCCAGCGAGCTCGGGTTGGGCGAGGTTATTTTCTTGGGCAAGGGAGAATCCGCGACGGGTGGTCGCCAACGACCTGCGCTGCTCTGCGCTGCATTCGAGGCATTAATCGGTGCGCTCTACCTCGACGCCGGTACCGAGACAGTCATTAGTTTCATTGAGCCGCGCTTCGAACGCGCAGCTAGGGCAGCGCTCGAAGATGAGCGATTAATCGACGCGCGAAGTATATTGCAAATGTGGTCTCAGTCTGAGTTTGGCGAGATACCGGATTATCGAACTACGGGCACATTTGGACCTGATCACGATCGAGAATTCGCTGTCGAGGTCTCGATTGGAGAGAGGGTGAAAGCTGATGGAAGAGGGCGGAGCAAGCAAGAAGCTTCGCAGGCGGCGGCGGCAAATGCGCTTCAGAAATTAGGGCTAAGCAATTCGACAGCAGCCCAACGATCGGGCAAATAACTTGGAAAAGAGAATTCCACATCTGAAATCCCTCGAGATCCAGGGCTTTAAAACCTTCGCGACGAAGATCAGCTTTGACTTCGCACCAACCATTACAGCGATTGTTGGTCCAAACGGATCGGGAAAATCGAACATCACCGACGCCATTCGCTGGGTGTTGGGTGAGCAGTCCTTCTCGCTGCTGCGCGGGAAACGAACAGAAGACATGATCTTCTCCGGTTCGGACACACGACCGCGCGCTTCGATGGCCGCAGGCACGATCACCTTCGATAACAGCGATGGATGGCTGCCGATTGATTTTTCAGAGGTGACGATAGGTCGTCGCGCCTATCGCGATGGTCAGAATGAGTACATGCTCAATGGTCAGCGTGTCCGCTTGCGCGACGTGAATGACCTGCTCTCAAAGTGTGGTCTCTCCCAGCGCACTTACACAATTATCGGACAGGGGCTTGTCGATGCGGCCCTTTCGCTGAGA
>DAOUTT010000109.1 GCA_030668545.1 Anaerolineales bacterium
CGTACCATAAATCGTTTGACCCACGCTTGCCACTGTCGCTTCCAGGGCCTCAACCGTTTCGACGACTTGCTCTAGTGAGTCTTCGGCCAAGACCAGCCCTTCCTCGGTCGTCAACAGCGTCCGGTCGACCAATTCCAACGACTCTGCTGCAGACGCCTCCACGCGCGGTCTAACACGGACCATGAAGATGATCCCGGAGATGACGAATAGTATGCCCATGACACCTGCGGTCATCAAGGCGATACCTGATATTCGTTGATAAATGGGTTTCACGGGGCTTCTCCTAACTCTTTGATCTATTAAACGTCTGACCTATTTGATGATAAACCATTTGCTCAGCGTTCACGGTGCAGAGAAAAGATTCGGAGATCACAAGGATCTCCGAATCTTTTTCCCCTCAATTCTGTTTTCTCCCCTACACAGGTTCGACCGCCACCTCAACTTCGGATGGGTTCCCCTGCGTGATCACGGGATAACTCGTTGTGTTGGTGAACAGTAGGTTTCCCGCCTCGTCCGTGATTTGCACTTGCAAGGCATAGGTATTACGCGTATCGATAACCTCCGGATCGTAGCTCACCGCAAACGGGATAGGAATTTCATCGAATTCTGTGACGATTGTTTCGCCAATAACCGTTGCCGGTGCATCGCCTTTAGAAACGTCCTGGAGCTGCACGGTGAGTACCGCATCCGGCGAGAGCTCGATCATTTGCTGGTAGGACACCGTTCCGGCGACGATGGGTTTATAGCCCAGAACGATGGTCGAGGAGGCGTCCATCATCTGTAAGCCACCCTGCGCATAACGGAATGATCCAACCGTCGCCAAGGATGCCAGGTATTGCCCATCCTGGTCCATGATCCCTTCGGGCTCATTGCACATCATCCGTGTGGAACCGGTATCTCCGAAGGTGATACTCTCCTCCGTGCGCTCGTAGGAGGCAAAGTAATCGTTGCACCCTGCGGATCCCGCGATTTGCCCATCTTTGAATTCCGCTGTGATCTCAGTGTCAGAGATGACATCGGTTCCATGCAGCGTTGCCAATGCCCACAAGGCGTCCTCGAGTTTCAGGCTCGTATCCGGTTGAGGTATGTCCTCTTCCTCGCCGAATGTTACGGCGATGATCGACTCAGCCATGATGCTTCCATCAGCCGGTGAGGGCGAATAAGCGCGGATGGTCCCGTTGATAACGGCATCCGAGTGAACATCCAAGTCCACGGACCAGTCACCTGCGCCTCCTGGCTCGTCGCTGCTCAATACCGCGGCTTCCTGAACGAGAACATTACCATCCCCATCGACCGCTTCCACGACGACATTACCTTCGAAAAGTCCTTGGCCCGTCCCTCGCACCGTGATAGGCGCGGAGATGTCGATGACCTGGCTCTCCTTCGGCTCCGTGATCTCGATCTTGGACTCAATCTCTGCCTCCGCACCGTATGTCACTTCGACGCTCGCCGACGCGGTAATACTGCCGTCCTCCGGCGAGTTCGAGAAAGCAAAGATCAGCCCTTCCGACCCGGGCTTAACTGGAACGACGATCTCGATCGACCAGTTTCCGGTCCCGCCGGGTTCAGCAGCATCTGTAACCGTCGCCTGCTCTGAGAGTACGTTCCCCTCAGAATCCATGGCTTGCACAACAACGTTGTTTTCAAACAGCCCATGCCCCTGCCCCTTCACGATAACAGCATCGGGGACTCCGAGAACAGCGCCCTGTACGGGCTCGGTGATAATGATCCACATATCTGGATCTTCGACAACGGGCTGCTCTTTCTCGAATACACCCAGGGCCGCAAGTATGGCGAAGATCAGGATCACCACCAGGCCTCCCAAGCCAGCGAGGATCCAGGGACTACGATCCTGTTTTTCCGCGCCTACTTCTTCATCCTGGGCATCATCCTCGACGGGCTCCATCGTCTCACCGTCTTGGGCTGCATCTTCCGCAACGGGACCTTGCGTCTCTTCCTCTCCCAACATTCCTTCTTCTCGATCTTTCTCATCCATATCAACCTCCTACTTTCTTTGAGTAATTAGGTGTTTAATAATTCGCCAACCGAAAGGCCAAGCAGGGCAACGCCCTGGATACCAAATAGGCTTGACACTTCCGATTAACGATAGAGTATCTATCTTACTCAGTGTCAAGTTCAGCCTCAACCGCCTCAGCAATATCCCGGTTTTCCGCCGCCTTGACCACTGCTTCGTCTGCTTCTTCGCCAAGTTCCGCTTCATAGATCTTGGTATCGAAGGTTCTCAAGCAGGCTCTAAAGTTGCCTTTGTAGCAGGTGGTCAGTTACCTCCGGCAGCACCCCCGTCTACAAACACCATCTTCCCTGCGTCGTCACCGAGATACAGGTTCAAGTTACCATCCGCCAATTCGTAGCTGGTAACGATGCCGAGCAGTTGAAGATAGAGGGTGTCCAGTGACTCCTCGCCACAGAAAGCCAATGTGGAGGGGCCTAAAATCAAGGATAAACTATCTCCCTCAACCTCATAACCCCCACTCACCAGGTTACAATCGGCCCTTAAGGCGAAGGTCCAATCTGATGAGAAAGCCAGCGTGTAGTTCTCCGGATCGGGGACAACTGATTGACTCGCTGGCAGGGTTTCGGTCAGTTGAGACCACTCCCAGCTAACGTCGAGAGCGTCCTTGTGCAAGCCGGAACTGCTGCAAGCTGCCAAAAGACTGGCCATCAACAATAATCCCGTCAGTAAAATGAGTTTCTTCATCACGTGATTATCCTTTATCGGTTATTCCGACACCTGGATGATGTTCCAGAACTGGCACACAGTGGTCTCGCCAGAGACGATGCCCCAACCCTCACCGTATTGGCCAGCGTCAGCGGGGGCCGTCATCGGCACGACAACCTCATACGAATCGCCATAACCCACCGTCTTGGTTAGTCCGAAGGAATCTACGCTGCTGAGCCGCGTGTTATTAGCCGCGGCCAGATATACCACTGTTGAATCACCCTGATCCCACTCATCCGTGCCTGTGTTTGCGACCTGCCAGAGCATGTCGAAGCCCGCTCCGGATTGAACGAGGGTGCCGTCTGCCGGCGCTTGAGAAACCAGCACACAGGGCAAGATTCCAGGAGGTGTCCCTGGAATATCGGGAGGTGCGGGCGCGTCGACCACCGGGACACCGTCGGTATTGCTGGTGTTCACATAACCGGCGGAAACCCAGGCCAGACCATTGGTTCCATAAGATTCTGAGATCTTCACCTGCCACCATTGCCCATCTGCGCTCTTACCGCTAACCTCACCGGTTGCACCAGGAGGTGCAACAGAGAGCACCGGGTAATTCAGACTGGGGCCTGTACGCACATTGACATAATCGGTGGCCGTCGCCGTGGGCGCGCCGGGTGCTGGTGGTGGGGGCGGGACGACTTCTACATGTGGCGGGGTTTCGATCGTCGGCAGGTTATCAGCATTCTCCACCGATGCATAATCGATCTGGACCCAACCATGCCCTTTCCCGACGTTCTCAGGATTGAGCCGTACGACCAACCATTGACCATCTTCGCTATAGCCGATAAGCAAGGCTTTAGCGCCCTTCTCGGCAAAACCATACGCGGGGTAATCGGCCCCGGGTCCGGTACGGACATGAGCCTCAACCAGGGCTGTAGCGGCCGGGTCGCCGGGTTGCGGAGGTGGGAAATCCACCGTTGGCGGCGGCGGCGGCGGCTGGATAACCAGTAGATCGCCTACGTTTGATACAAGGGCGTAATTGACATCCACCCATCCTTGTTCTGTGGCAGCAACCGGTACGCTGACAGCATAATAGGTGCTGTCTGGGCTGATGCCCACCAGGATCGCTTTTTGACCCCCCGACAGCAAAGCCTGAACAGGATAATTCGTACCTGGACCACTGCGCATATTGACGTTGACTTTCACTTCCAGTGTCGGCTCACCTTCGCCAGGCTCCGGCAAAATAGCAACCGGGCCGACGGTATCTGGAGGTGGCGCGGCTACATCCGGGACTGCCGTCGGGACTGCCGTCGGTTCTTCAGAAGAACAGCCTGCCATCAACAGGGCTACTACCAAGAGCACGAACAATGCTAAAAATGGAAGTAAGCGGGTTTTTTCTTTCTGGATTTTCATTTTGGTACCTCTCCTTTTTGTTGAATATTTTCATTTCTGTGTTGCAACAATCATTATTCCTTAGGAATTCTCGACCAGGACTATAGTGTGTGTTGTTGGCTGGGCGCTTGAACTTGCCCGATTTGCCCACGATCAAATTTCCCTTACTTCATCCCGGCCATTGCCGGTATCCGTAGAAAAATTCTTTGCAGATTATAACCTATGGATTCGCCTACTGAGTAAAACCCTTCGTGCCTAAATGTTTCCACCTATACAAGTCTGAAAGTCTAAACATCGCTGACCAATCCCTAGAACACCCCCGGCAGAAAGAAAAATGCCAACGCCAGGATGCCGTACACTGCCAACAGCATTGACCCTTCCAGCCAGTTTGATCGACCGTCAATAGCCACAAGGGCAGCAATGATGGACGCTGCGGTCATGGCGATCAATTCCGGATGGTTGAATTCCAGTGTCATCGGGTTACCCATCAACAGGGAGACAAAAACCAGCAGCGGGGCGACAAATAGAGCAATCTGCAGGCTGGAGCTCAGGGCAATAGAAAGGCTTAGATCCATCTGGTTCTTCATTGCCACCTTGACGGCCACCAGATGTTCCGCAACATTGCCGATGATGGGAACAATGATAATGCCCACAAAAAATTCTGTCAGTCCCAGAGTTTCAGTAACCGTATCCAGCGAACCCACAAGAAACTCACTCATGAAAGCTAGGCCGACGACCGCCAGCGCCATGATGCCGATGGCTTTCCGTACGCTCCAATGCGAGCCTTCATGGGTCAGTTCGATAGCCGGGGCATGTTGAGCCGCCTCAGCCGGCTGTTTAAGTGCATAAATAATGGAAAGGACATAAAGCAGCAGAACGACAACAGCCGTCGTCAAACTCAGCATCTCAACCTGGTACGCATCCGGCTCAATCAATTCATTAAATAACGACGGCACACTGATCACGATGGCGGCCATGATCACCATGGTGGCATCGACCGATATGCGGTCGCGACTGAAGCGTTGTACGCCGTGTTTCAATCCACCCAGTAAGATACTCAGCCCCATGACTAAGAGTAAGTTTCCCAGGATGGAGCCGATGATGGACGCTTTCACCAGGTCCAACTTGCCGGCGGAGATAGCCACGATGGTGATGGTTAGCTCGGCCGCATTGCCCAAACTGGCGTTCAGCAGCCCACCGACTTGCGGACCGGTTTTTTCTGCCAGCCCTTCCGTTGCATCCCCCATTATCCCGGCAAGGGGGATGATGGCTAGAGCCGCAGATACAAAAACAATCATATCTCCCAGGTGGAACAATTCGGCCACCACTGCAATTGGGATAAATATTAAAAGCCAACGGATTCTTCGCATGACCCTCAATCCCTTCCTGGTAAATTGCACCACTTATTCATGAGCACCCTGGAAAAGACTCCTCGAGCGCACAAAGGCTGCCGTCTATTTCCATAACGCTGTCAACTGCACGCTCCTGCTCAGTAAGAAGCATGCTTCCTTCGCAGGATTGTTCAACAAAATTGCAGAACTTGCCCTCGCTCTTCTGGAGCAGCTCCTCGGTTTGCTATTGTTCGGAGGTATCCCGGGTAGGTTCCTTCGTAATGAATTGGCCTTCTGCAATAATTTAATATATTGACGATATTTTGGACTCTTATGAGCCGGTGGGCACTTTCAATATTTTGTCGAATTTGTCAATTCTACCAGAGTAACTTTATGGCCAAATCCTGTGGGCACATGGTTGCTGGGGTTGTTAGGGAATCTTAATTTTTATCCTGCATACGCCGCCGCAGATTTTCCCACAATGTCTGGAGACCTTTCTTCCCAGCCCATCGCTGGATATAAACCTCATCTAATTCTTCCCCCAGGTTTTCTATAATCGCGGCGATGTCTCGCAGGTGTTTGGTCTGTTGACTCAAACTGTAGGAATCCAACTTATTTATTATCAGATCTTCCGGGGTGTGCAGGTATAGTTCCCCCAATTCCGGACCCAAATCAACGAGTATGCGTCGGCGAAAAGCTTCCGCTCGGAATGAATCTCCTTCCCGCAGCAAGTATAAATCCGCCTTAAAACCGCTGGAACCGTGAATAGCATTCAAAGGCAGGTCCCCCCGATCGTCATTCAGCGTGGCGAGGATGATATCCGCCGGAAGGTGGATATCGCGATTTTTCAATGCTCTGGAGAGCGGTTCGGCAGCTCCTCGGCGGATTTCCACAACCAGATCTACATCTCGTGTAGTGCGTGGTTCTCCCCAAGCCCAAGTAGCTAAAGCCCCGCCTATCAAGTAAGGAATCCCGACTTCCTCGAGGGCATCATGGATCAGATGCACAAATTCACTGAAATCCAGGATAGTCTTAGCCATGAGCAGACTGCCTCTTTTGCTGCCTGTACCTCTCCACTTTGTACGCCAGATCGGTCAGAGCAAAACCCTGCTGCACCCGATCAGCAGGAGTAAGCTTCCGTGTAACCGCCATTTGCTGGGAATCCACATCCGCCACGGAACCAGCAATCCTTTTAGCCAACTCCGGGCTGATTGCACCTTGCCCCCGCAGGTAATATCCGGGACGGTAATTTTTCCTGCTGTAGGCCATGTCATAACCGGCAGCTTGGAAAGCCTTCTTAACAACCCTCATATCGCGGTAGAACACATCCTCCCAGGCTGACGTCCCGAAGCAGCCTTTTCCCAGAAAACCTTCTACGCGGGAGCGCAGCTGAGCCCGAGTAAGGTAGCGTTCGTGATACAAGATTTCAAGCAGGTGTTTTCTCCTTGCTGTCACCAAGTCCCGGCCAGCAGCATCCAAAAGCAAAACACGGTATTCTTGCTGAAGTTGTAGTTCCATACTTTGAGTATACACAAGCATATCTGATATGTCTATCAGGTTTACTTGTTCGCGCCAATAGAAACTCTGGATTCGAAAAAGACCAGAACTCAAATAAATGCGAAACCATTATCTCAGATGTCAATGTTCACACGATTCCTTTTTAGTTCAGGAAAATGAGTTCAAA
>DAOUTT010000287.1 GCA_030668545.1 Anaerolineales bacterium
AGGGCAAATGGCCGGACAGCCTGGTGCATAACACGAAGGCTGCTGGCAACACAACCGCCCCCGGGGCACCTATTCCCGGGGGCGGTACGCTATATCGTGAGTTCTTTCGTTTTTTGATCTGGTTCCCTCCGTCGCCTACTCGGCCACCGGAGTGAAAGTTGGTGTTGGTGTAGCAATATTCACCGGCACAAGTATGACCTGCCCGACGCCAATCGAATTTGGATCTTCAATTTCATTCAGTTCAGCGATCGCCTCGGCTGTGCTGTTGAATTCCGCTGCGATCGTTTCCAGCGTATCGCCGGGTTGAATCTGATATTCAATTTTCTGGCCGGGGTAAAGATTCTCGGGCAGAGGCGTTCTTGTCGGAAGTAGTGATCCCGACTCGGGGATGGTGATTTTTGTATTGACGAAGAGTTGATTGGGATCTGTGATGTCATTCAGCGCCATCAATAGGACAATCTCGACGCCGAATTTCTCCGCGATCGAGCTTAGCGTATCACCAGGTTCAACAATGTACACAATCGGCCCGGACGGTGTTGGCGTGAGTGTCGGCGCTGATGTGAGCGTGACGGTCGGCGTCGCAGTTGGCGGGCGCGGCGTATGAGTCTCGGTTGGAGTCGGCGTCTTCGAGGCTAAGAAACCGGGCAACGCCGGCGGAGAATCCCCCGTGAACCAGAGAACAACGAAGAAGATACCAACCACAAGCAGAACGATTGCCAATCCACCAAGGATCAGTGGAACCAACCGCTCTTTCCGCTTTCGGTAGGATTCAATTACGTCTGCAGCTTCGCTATCAATCTCGGTCATGATTCACTCTCCTCCCCCTTTAGCAGGGTGAGGTACTGAAAAGGTTAGCGCCCCCAATTGTACCTGAAATCCAAGTGCCGGGTTTAAAAATGTCCTTTTAACCCTTAACCCCAGCTTTGCATGACAAATTGGATTACCTCAGGCAATATTCCCTCCCAAGACTCATCGGTATGATTGCCATCTGTGAACAGAAATGTGTGTTTAATGCCTTCCTCCGTTAAATGCTGCACGAACAACTCGATCTTCACGAGGAATAACGGCTCGCCTGCTCCTCCACTAATGAAAATCATCTCTGGTAGAGAGCTATCCCCGCCCGCGATATAAAAGGGATCATAGGACCCCCGCGGGTGGTTGACGTGCAACGAAGGGCTGAGAGCAGCGACCGTGTTGAAAACATCCGGGTTGCGAAGCCCTATCTCGAGCGCCCAGACGCCCCCGCGCGAGACCCCCGCAATTGCCCTGGACTGCGGTTCTGCAAGTGTCCTGAAAGTCTCATCAATGAACGGAACTAACCCTTCGATCATCTCTTGCTCATAGGAGCCCGGACCGCCATCGGTCTTTGTAAATAGAGGTTCCGGTTGATTTGGCAAAACCAGCAGGGTTGGCGGCCATTTCTCGGTGAGGATACCTTCCTCGACAAGATCGATCACCCTCAGCATCTCCCAATGTTGTTCGTCCTGTGGGTAACCATGCAAGAGATAGATGCTGGGGTATCGCTCATTTGAGGATGAATAGCATGGCGGAAGGTAAACCGTCAGTCGCACGTCTTCATGGAACACTGCCCCGGGATAGGTCATGGAACGCACTTCTCCAGCACTCTCCTGGCATTCTCCTTGCGCCGTCGGGCTGGCCTGTGGCCCCGCTGCAGTTACGGTCGGTAAAATCGGATCTGCGGATCGCGTGGCGGTGGCTTTTGAGTTAACCCCATCACTTATCTTCCCGGGAGATGGGCTGCAGCTCGTTGGCAGGATGCACAGGGCCAGCACAAGCAGCGATTTCGATAATCGCCTCATGCTCATCCAACTGCATCCGTTCCCTCGGGGAGCTTGCATTGTCCTTAAACCTTCTTTTCTATAGATGCCAGGTGATTACATCCAAACGCTACTATCATACTCCAACCGCAATCGAACTCAACAACTGTCAGGATTCCCAGTTCTGCTTATCTGACAATACGCGTAAATTCAGACTGTCTCACGTTATAATCCTCGCCATGAAATATCACATCTGGACTTCTGGCTGTCAGATGAACGTCGCTGATTCGCAGCGAGTGGCTTCAGCCCTCGAGAGACTCGGCTATCTGCCAACGCCAACAGCGGATAAAGCCGACGTAATAATGTTGAACACTTGCGTTGTGCGGCAAAGCGCTGAGGATAAAGCCCACGGCAGGCTTACCTCCTTGCGTCCCCTGAAGGAGAGCCGCCCCGACCTCGTTATCAATCTGATGGGCTGCATGGTTGGTGTAATGGATAATCAACAAATGCGTGAGAGATACCCCTTCGTGGATGTCTTCTCCCCGCCCTCCGACCCTGTTCCTTTGATAGACCACCTGCTCAATCTTGAGGGCAAGGAAACGGTTGAAGCCAAGACGCAGAGCCGATATGAAATAATGGATGATGAACTCCTTCTCCCGCAGCAAGATCAGGGGAGATTAGTTTCTGCCTATGTACCTGTTGTCTATGGTTGCTCCCACGCTTGCACTTACTGCGTCATCCCCTTCCGACGAGGCGTTGAACGGAGTCGCCCGATCAACGAGATCGCGGTGGAGGTTGAATCCCTCGTCTCACAAGGGGTGCGCGAAGTGACCCTGCTCGGTCAGATCGTCGACCGCTACGGCATGGATATCGAAGGCAGCCCCGATCTCGGCGATCTTTTTTCTGCACTCCACGAGATCGATGGGTTAAAACGCATACGCTTTCTCACATCTCACCCTAATTGGATGAATGATGAGCTGATTAAAACTATAGCCTCGCTTCAAAAGGTTTGCGAACATATTGAGGTCCCGATTCAATCTGGCGACGACGAGATTCTCGAACGCATGCACCGCGGTTACACCTCCAACGATTACCGTCGCCTCATCAACAGAATCCGGGAGACTATCCCCGGAGTTTCAATCGCCACAGACATCATCGTTGGATTCCCGGGTGAGACAGAATCACAATTCCAGAGATCGTACGATCTTTTAGAAGAGCTCGCACTAGACGTTGCTCATCTGGCGCGATACTCCCCCCGACCGCAGACAGTTTCCGCACGACGCATGCAAGACGATATCTCCACTGCAGAAAAAATGCGTCGATTTCGGGCGCTAGAGGGTTTGCAGGCGAAGATTGCAGAACGGATAAACGCCCACTTCGTTGGAAACACAGAGGAGGTACTTGTCGAGGAGAAACATAATGCCCGCTGGAAAGGGCGGACGCGCACAAATAAACTGGTCTTCTTTGAATCCGAAGCGGATCTCCTCGGTGAACTCGTCAAGGTGAAGATCGAGTGGGCTGGTCCGTGGAGTATGGTCGGCGCGCCAGTGCTAGACGACTGAAACTATCTAAAAATTTACCTGCCCAATTTCTCTTACCATTAAGCTGTATACGCTCGCTCTGCAACTGATCAATCGCGCCTCGTACCGCTTGCTCCCACTTGACCTGCAGGCGAGTGCGCTGTAGCATGCTGGGTAGAAAG
>DAOUTT010000308.1 GCA_030668545.1 Anaerolineales bacterium
CCGAGTTTGATCCCTGATTCAATTAAAGAGAAGCTTAGTACACTTGGGCTCTGGGATGTGACGCCAGAGAACCTCTTTCGTATTACCTGGAAGAATGAGCCCACTCCGAAAGGTGGTGGCTACGGAGGGGTGAATTATCTGGAGATTCCGAGTTCACTAACTGGTGTTGATGCTCGTATCATCGCCCTGGTTGGAAAATGGATGCCCACAGGATCACACAAAGTCGGGGCAACATTCGGATGCTTGGTCCCGCGGTTAGTCACTGGCCAGTTCGATCCAATAAAGGACAAGGCAGTTTGGCCTTCGACGGGGAATTACTGTCGCGGCGGGGCGTATAATGCATCCTTGCTAGCCTGTGAATCAATAGCCATCCTCCCCGAGGGAATGAGCAGGGAACGCTTCGAATGGTTGGAAAAAGTGGCCGGTGAGGTTATTGCCACGCCTGGCAGCGAGTCGAACGTGAAAGAGATCTTCGACAAGACATGGGAACTTCGCGAGACCCGCGACGATGTGGTCATCTTCAACCAGTTCGACGAATTCGGTAATTACCTCTGGCATTATGACATCACGGGACATGCGATGGAGGAAGTGCTTAAAAAAGAGCTTCGCCAGAATGACAACTACGCTGGAGTTGTGCTGACAACTGGATCGGCGGGGACGATCGCCTGCGGGGATTATCTAAAGCAGATCTTCCCGACAAGCAGGATCGCTGCCGGTGAAGCCTGGCAATGCCCGACCTTGATCGAAAACGGCTTTGGAGAGCATCGCATCGAGGGCATCGGTGATAAACATGTTCCCTGGATCCACAACGTGAAGAATACCGATATGATCATCTCTCTCGACGACAATGTGATTGTCAACCTGGCCCGTCTCTTCAACGAGCCAATAGGGCATAAGTATCTGGTTGAAAAAGGGGTCCCCGAGGCTTTCATTGAGAACCTGGAGCTGCTTGGCTTTTCCAGCATTGCCAACCTGGCAATGGCGATTAAGTTCGCTAAGTACTATGAACTGGGCGAAAACGACATCGTGCTCACGGTCTTTACCGATTCCATGGAACTCTATCAAAGCCGCTTGAAAGAGATGCATGAGGAACATGGTAAATATCAGGAGAAGGAAGCTGCAGCCCACTTCGCTCGTGATCTGCATGGGCTGAAAACGGACCACATGCTGGAAACTCGTTATACAGACCGGCGCAGGATCCATAACTTGAAATACTACACCTGGGTCGAACAGCAGGGTCGGACCTACGAGGAAATCATGGCGCAGTGGAACGATCGGGATTATTGGACCTCGATCCAGGCGCTTCTGCCAGCGATCGATCAATTGATTGTCGAGTTCAACGAGCGTGTTGGTTTGATATAAAGACGCTTATACAAAGGGGAAGCTTGTTGAGAAGAAAGGCGGATGTCCCATTCCATCGTTAGAACGGAGTGCGGAGTATCCGCCTGTTTTTTTCCGAGCACGAATGGTCGTGAAATTTCCTTGCTATCTTGAAGGCGGTCCGTTCCCTTATCAAAATTGGGCGTGATGGAAGAAATCTATCCGGAAGACCTCATTCTGGTAGCGGTAATGAAGGATCCGCGTGATCTGGAGATTGCCAGGGTTTTAGGCTGGTATCGGATTCCTCTTCAAACCGCACCGAAAACGGTTCGTGTCGATTGGATCGTCTTTTTTCTCACCTCGGCTTTTGGCGAGGAAAGGTGGTCTGTGAGGTATATTGCCAAGGTCCTGGGGCATGAGTTGTTGACGAGAGGGGAACTTCTACGGGAAGAAAGTGATCATCCTAGAGCAGATGAACCGTACTTCAAGATATTATTGGGTCCACTGCTCGAACTGCCCAGACCCATACCGGCGGAAAAATGGCGTCGTTTTACATTCCTTTATACGACCGGCGAGCGCTTGACGCAGGCGAACGATATTCGTGATTTGCGAGTCCCCCCATCCGATGAGCGTGATCGATTGTGGAAGCTCATCCGTGAACGATCTGGGAATGATGGTGGTTTCTCCGTAGCAACGATGCAAGATGATCATGGAAAATAAAGAAACTCAATCGGGATGCAAGAAACCTTGAATCATCCCACCAGGAACAGAGAGGAAGAAGAATGACGGCGATAATCATTCGGTCTGGAACGCTGGTCACCGCCAGTGAAGTAATTCGGGCGGATTTGCTCATCCGCGATGAGCGGATCGCAGCAATTGGGGAAGACATCGCCGCAGATGATGCCGAAATTATCGACGCGGAGGGAAAGCTCGTTTTCCCTGGAGGCGTCGACCCACACACGCATCTCGACCTGCCGATGTTCGATACGGTTTCCTCCGATGATCACTACACAGGGCACAAGGCGGCGGCATTCGGCGGGACGACGACTGTGATGGATTTCGTGCCGCAAGACCAACCAACGCTGCGGCAGGCAATCGAAAATTGGCACCGCAAAGCGGATGAGAAGGCGGCGGTCGATTTCGGCTTTCATATGAATATCACCAGCCTGGACGATGACGTCATGGCAGAAATCCCTGCGCTGCTCGACGAAGGGATTACGACATTAAAGGTGTTCACGGCCTATAACGGGCGTCTCCGACTCCAAGATGGTGAGATCTTCCGGGTTATGCGTCTGGGGGCTGAGCAGGGGATGCTCACGATGATGCATGCCGAGAATGGAGATGTGATCGAGATTCTAACCGCTGAGGCGCTTGCGGCAGGGCACACCTCGCCTGAATGGCACGCGCTAACTCGCCCGTCTTGGGGCGCCGTAGAATCGGTCTTGCGCGGGATCGCGCTGGCAGAGCAAGCCGGATCGCCTATCTATATCGTGCATGTCAATACGGCTGGCGGATTGGATCAGATACGCTATGCACGCCAACGCGGCACTTCTGTGATGGGGGAGACCTGCCCTCCCTATCTCTTCTTCACAATTGAGAATCTGCGCGGAGATGAAGGCGCTAAATGGATCTGCTCTCCCCCGATGCGGACGGAGCAAGATAATGCAGCTCTATGGAACGGGCTTGCGGATGGCGGATTGCAAACCATCGGGACGGATCATTGTCCTTTCTTCTATGACGGGACCAAACCAATTGAGTACGAGGGGAAGAGGGTTAAGATCCCCGGGAAGGAACTGGGCGCAGATGACTTCACGAAAATCCCGAA
>DAOUTT010000273.1 GCA_030668545.1 Anaerolineales bacterium
AGGGCGAGTTCAAAGAAGGCGGCCAGGTGTTGGTCGACTATGTCGAAGATGAGGGTGTGGTCTTCCTCCCAATTGAGGACAGCACACCCATCGAAATCGACGAGGAAGTCAGCGCCTGAGTAGGTAGTTGGCAGTTCCAAGAGCGGGAAGTTCCGGGGCTGTCCTTAAGGGCAGCCCCTTATATCTTAATAAATGCAGGGGACTACTGCTCTTTTGTCACTCTACCCGTTTGCGCTTCGATCTTATCGGCGCTGGCTGTGTAGAGCAGTTCAGTGGCGCTCTCGAGGTTCGGCTGTGTTACGCCTCCCAACATTGATGCCATTTCCGTTATCCGTTCCGAGTCGCTCAAAGAGTGCGTAAGCGTGATTGTGCGCTCACCCTTTACTTGCTTTTCAACTCTGACATGCTGGTCTCCGAACGATGCCAATTGCGGGAGATGGGTGATACATAGAACCTGGTGTTTGGGTGTCAATTTCCACAATTTCTCCCCGATGATCGCCCCGACTCTGCCGCCGATCCCCTGGTCGATCTCGTCAAAAATCAACGTCGGTGTTCGATCGGCTTGCGCCAGAATGCCCTTTAATCCAAGCATAAGGCGTGAGGTTTCACCGCCTGAGGCGACCTTCGCCAACGGTTTTAACCCTTCGCCGGGATTGGGCGCGACCAGGAACTCGATATGATCCAGACCGGTTGGGCCAAGGGCGACATGCCGATCACCGACAGGGGCTCCGTCAGGATCGTCATCCCAGTGTTGGGCGAGGCCGAAGTTGGCTCCCTTCATATGTAAATCTGCCAATTCGTGCTCGATTGCCTTAGACAAGCGCTTTCCAGCTTCTTCTCGGATCTGAGTGAGCTGCTCCCCAAGTGTGCCCAGGTGAAGAAGGAGAGCATCTTCCTCTTCCGTCAGTTCTTTCAGGCGTTCTTCTGCATGGGTAATATTCTCCATGTCTTCTCTTGCGGTTTCGGCTTGGGAAAGGACGGCTTCAATACTTCCCCCGTATTTGCGCTTCATAGTGGTTATCATGTTCAAGCGCTCTTCGACTTCGTCCAGTCGATGTGGGTTGAACAGGATTTCCTCACGGTAAAGACGAAGCCGCCTGATGAGTTCGGACACTTGCTCAATGATCGCTTGTGCCTGAGCTTGTGAATCGGCCATACTTGGGTCAATTTTGGCTAAACTAGACGTGGAATGCACGACCCGTCCAAGAAGATCGGCGGCTGATTCCTGGTCCTCACTCTGCCCATCAAGCGCGGTGATCGCCTCCTCGGTTTGATGTGCAAGCTGTTCAGCGTTCGCCAAGCGGGAACGCTCCTCAAGTAAAGTCTCATCCTCTCCGGGCTGTAAATTGGCTGACTCAACCTCGTTGATCTGAAAGGTAAGAAACTCAATCTTTCTGGCGGAATCTTGTTCCTGCTTGCGCAGTTGTTCAAGCTGACGGCGGACTTCCCCCAGGGTTTGATACTGCTCTTTGTACAACTGGAGAATGTCGCTGTCGGAAGCATATCGATCCAAAAGAAGGATGTGTTCGCGCACCCGCAGCAGGCTGAGGTGCTCGGATTGACCATGGACATCTACCAGCAACTCCCCGATTTCTGACAGTAGACCTAGCGTGACTACGCGGCCATTCACGCGGCAGATATTCCGCCCCTCGCGCCGGATCTCTCTCCCAAGGAGAAGCTGTCCTGGGTCGTCAAGCAAACCTTCCCGGTCCAGGATGCGATTGACCGACTCCCGGGTGGATGGCTCGAGATCGAAAAGCCCTTCGATCAAGGCTATGTCAGAACCGGTGCGGACAAAGGTGCTATCCGCCCGGCCGCCCAGAAGCATTTCAACGGCATCAATGATGATGGATTTGCCGGCGCCAGTCTCGCCCGTGAAGACGACAAAGCCCGGCTTCAGGGTAAGCCGCAAATCTTCGATAATGGCGAAATCTCTGATGTACAGTTCGTTTAGCATGTCGTTAACTAGAGTTTGATCGTCCCGAGTCGGTAGTACATCGTACTGATGATGAAAAAACCGTATCCTAGAGGCCAGGCGAAACTTAAGAGCGTGGCGCCGATGAAGCCCGGCTCAAGGTCGATGCCCAATGTGAGTAAGGTTAAGAACGGAAACGAACGGAAGCCCAAATAGAAAAGCACCCCCAGGATGCCGCCAACGATGCTTGTTATCGTTAGCTGCCGGCTGCGGCGCTTTTTCACTGCCAGGCGTATTAGTTCGGCAATGCCACCGCCGATGATCGGGGCTACAAACAGACCCCAGAATCCTAGAAGGCTTAGAAGCGCCGTGGCAAGACCGACGGAAATTAGTGCTATTGCACCGGCGACAGGAAGATCGATTGCGGTGGATGTTTCGAAAACCTTCTGATGTCCGCGAATACACTCGGGGCAGCGGTAACCAACCGGGGTTTGCACGGCGCATTTAGGACAGATGGGTTTATCGCAGTGGTTGCACCGCAGGGCTGTTTCCACCTTGGGGTGGTTGGCACAAGTGATTGAATGCTCTGTCATGTTATCTGGCTCGCGGAAGGGTTTTGATTCATATGTGAGGTCAAATTTCGATAGAAATAATCCGGATCCTGAAAACGCACAAAGAGGGCTACATATTCGCTGGCGTAGGTTTTAACGATATCCCGGTCCTGTAATTGAACCGGTTCATGGCCATCCATACTCAGGGAAGCCAGGTGGTCTGTTTTTACCTCAATAGATATTTCAGAGCCTTCGTGCAGCACGATCGCTCGATCAACAGAAAGGTGCGGTGCGACGGGAACGAGGAGGATATTGCGTAATACTGGCGGGAGGATCGGACCTCCGGCGGCGAGCGCATATGCCGTCGAGCCGGTTGGGGTGGACACGATCAAGCCGTCGGCGACGTATGTCGTCAGGGGATGGCCGTCAATCTCGGCCGCGAGGAACACCGGGCGCACCGTCTGGCCGCGCCCGACGACGCACTCGTTCAGTACATCCCACGAGCCAAGAAGTTCATCGCCCCGCAGGTGTTCAGTGCGAAGCATCATCCGGGTTTCGAGCCAATAGTCACCGCGCAGGACTCTCTCCAGGGCGATCTCCCACTCATTTCGGGCGATTTCAATAAGAAATCCCAGCCCGCCAAGGTTAATTCCCAGGATCGGCACGTTGTTTGGGGCGCATAGGTGGACGGCGCGCAGCATGGTTCCGTCTCCGCCAAGAGCAATCATCAGGTCGAAGTCGCCGGCGTTAACTCGGCTGCGAAGCGTTTCGTCAAAAAGCAAGCCTGAATACGCATCCAGGCCCTGGCCGGAGAGGAATTCGGAGATCTCGCTCGCGGTTTGTTGAGCGCCTTCCATTTTGGGATGGATGGCGATGACGATCCGCTTTTGGGGGGTATCAGGGTTGATCATCGTATTTATTATAAGCGCACGCCTTATCCTCTGCACACTCAGACAAGGGATTGGTCACAGGATGAGATGTAGCCGCAGGCTCGACACTTGCCCGGAGAGTTGTGAGATCGGTCTGGAGATAAATGCTGCGATTTTCGTAAGGTCCCCAAGATTTGTAATAGGTCTTGCTGCAAAGCGTGGGTGTACTGAAGTTTGTAAGCGCTATCGGCATATGTGAGTATGCCAGAAGCAGGACGCGTTCCCGTGGTCGGGTCAACCAGGTGGCCGTAGGCGGCTAGTTGGCGGACGTGCGAGCGATGAGGCCTCTGGGGAGCTCGACCGGATTTCACCTCGACCGGGATG
>DAOUTT010000136.1 GCA_030668545.1 Anaerolineales bacterium
GGGTTGAGCGAGGTCATCGGGTCCTGGAAAATCATGGCAATTTCACCACCCCTGACCTTGCGCATTTCATCTATCGAGATTTGGATTAAATCTCGATCGCGAAAAAAAACCTCGCCATCCACGATCTCACCTGGAGGCATTGGGATAAGTCGCATGAGAGATAAGGCGTGGACACTCTTTCCACAACCACTCTCACCTACGACTCCAATCGTCTCCCCCTCCTTGAGGTCATAGGAGATCCCGTTCACGGCACGGACGGTGCCATCGTCGGTGTGAAAATGGGTGGTCAGGTTATCGATTCGAAGAAGGGTTTCCGACAAGTTATCTACTCCTTAGATGGGATGAATAAGACCACACGCGGGGGCTTTCTTGCGCGTAATAGTTTGAGTTAGGTATACAATACCTGTTTGTTTGAGGTTCGGATTGCCATTGAAACGAGATTTCGGCGTTACCTCGTCTGCATTTATCTGCAACTGGTTCCCTCATACGAATATTGATGAGCAATGTAGAGTTTCTGATTATACACTAAATAAATTGGATGAAGGTGTTTTATTCTTGCTTTTCAATTCACGTCCGTCCTAGGTAATGATGACGACTTAGAAACCATTCACAGCCATTGATAAAGCCCGGTTCGTCTTCTCTGATTTGCCTCTAACCAATTACACCTAACATTCCTGATTCAAGCAAGAACATGTCACTTACCCTAGATTGAACCATGCAAGGAGATAAATGCGGTGGATTCCAGCAATAGCTGTCCCTTGAAGGTAAGAATATCATCGGCTTATCAGCGATAAGGTAAGATATCAACTCGAGCCCGCGTGAAAGCACCCAATGAAGGACCACGCTCAACACCATAGTCTTCGTCAATTTAACTGGGGTAGGTGACGTGCTCATAAGAATTTGGGAGCGAGCCCACAACGGGAGATCTTGATCATTGCTCCAGTCTTTCAGGTAGCGCGTGATAATAATATCCGCTGGGTCATACGTGGGGATGTTACGGCTATTTGTAGGTTGAAGATATTCCGCTAACCTGCTTGTCAGATCCGCCTCGATGATTCTCCCCACTGGATCTGAACCATACTGATCACGTCGTCTCATAAAATACCGTCCGCAATACTTCCTTGTGGATACCGAGCTGTTTCTTTAAGACTCTTCTGGCGTAATGTAAGCGCGATTTAACTGTTCCGACCGGGATCTCCAGGATCTCTGCTATCTCTTTTAATGAAAGATCGTTGATGTAATATAGAACCACAACCATACGCTGCTGGACAGGTAGGGCGAGGATCGCCTGCCGAACCCAACGCCAACTTTCGTCCCGCTCGGCTAAATTGTGCGGGGAGGCAGGACGGCGCTCGGTGATAATGCGCTCCGCCATGTCATTGATATAACGCATCCAGCGGCTTTTTCGTTTAATCCACGTGTACGAGAGGTTGACCGTCATTCGATACAGCCAGGGTTGCAGCGGCCGCGAGGGATCGATGCGCTCCGCGAAACGGTGAAGGCGCAGAAAAACCTCTTGAAGCAGGTCAGCGGCCATATCAGGGTCACAGGTAATCGCAAGCGCAGTTCGATAGACGAGATGGCGGTGGCGGTCATACATATCGCCCAGAGCGTCGAGTTCCCCAGCCTGTAGCTCGAGGATCAAATCCCGGTCGAGTTTATCTTCCACGAGGTTTTTACCCATTCTCCTGAATATATACTCTCAATAGTGACAGAAGGTTCAACTTGGTTCATCAGGGTTCTATAGTGCCCGAGTTCTCATGGACACCCTGCTCCCGAATCGAAATGCTCCAATCCAAATAATACACTAAAAGAAAGGGAATCAACCTCGATTCCACAAATATCATTGTTGTAGGCCACAAAACGCGGAGCCTGGTAGAGCGGAATGCCTGGCAGGGCTTGGACGAAGATTTCCTGCGTGTCCAGCAGCGCCTGCGAATAACCCTCGACATCTACTCGCCCTAGAAGAACCCTCTCGCAAGACTGGTTATAGGCAAAATCATTAAAACCGGTCGCATTGACGCCAAACGGGCTTTTCTCTGTTGGAAGTTCTCGCTCAGCAAACATCTCGCACAATGGTGTAATCCACTCCGGCCAGGGCCAGAGGACAGCGTCGAATCCCCTCCCGAATACCGGGCCATCAGGATATGGCGCTGTCAAGGACGAGAAATCTACGATCTCCACCTGCACTTCGATGCCGCAAGCTGCCAGGTCCGCTTGAAGTCTCGATGCGGTCTGGTCATTCAGGGCGCCCTCAGCCATCAACAATGTGAATGAGAAATCCGTTCCGAAAGCTACTCCGGGAACGCCATAGGCGACCCTGGGAAGCGCCTCATCATCCGCTTCTTTCCAACCCACCTCGGAGAGCAATGCCCTGCCCGCATCCGGATCGTAGATAGGCAAACCCGGGCTATCCAGATGAATGGGATTGCCTGGTGCAAGATAACTGTCAGGAGTAGCCCCAAATCCCAGGAGTATCTCCGTGAACAGCGCCTGGCGATCAATGCAATGCGCAAGCGCCTGCCGAGTGCGGGGCTCTTCGAAGAACGCTTCCCCTTGACGACCAACGGGGGCAGTATTGAGGTCCAGCCGCGTGATTTCAGATCCGGGAGCCCAGTCGATCTTAAATCTCCCTTCCTCGGCATACTGTTTTAATGTGGCCGCTGCCGAAACATCCAGGAGCGATTCGTCCACCACGTCGCACTCACCGGTCAGCAGTTGCTGGATCGCCGCTGTACTATCACTTTGAAGAAAACGAAACAGCAAACGATCGAAGCTTGGCAGCCCCTCAGCAGCGCGGAAGTAGTTCGGATTCTTTACCAGGAGGAGCTGCTCTCCAAATTGCCACTCCTCTATTTGATAAGGTCCCCATCCGATTGGTTTCCTCGTGGCAAGTTCGGCATTCTGGAGGTCCTCCGGCGCAATGTCCCCCAGCAGATGCTGCGGAAGGGGTTTCCAGAAAAGCGTCGCATACTCGGGATCGAAATATCCGGGGATACCTGTCCAGCGAATTGTCGTTTCATCAATGGCTTCATACGCCGCGGTCCGGTCAACGAGGTATTTCGTCGTTGGGATGGTCAGATCGCGATCGAGATCGAAGGAGAAGAGCGAGTCGGAAGCTGTGAGCGGTGTTCCATCGGACCAGGTTAAATCAGGCAGAAGCTGAAATTCTACGATCAACTGTTCCATCTGTACTTCGCCGCCCTGATAAGTGGCGATGCATTCGGTCCCTGCGCACCCAACCGGCAAATAGGGATTACCAAGGCGAAGGTTCGCGGGCTGCAAGGTTTCAGGGTTGAGATAAACCTCATACTCCGCGAGCGTGACTTCTTCCAGCCGTGCCCCTCCAGCTTCAAAGCTGGGAAGTTCACCTAGAATCACTGGAAATGCTTGGTAATCCAGGATATCAATCGGTCCGTCGTAGAGCGCCTCAAGCACAGCCCGCGCCTCTCCGCCGGTCTCTCCGTAAAGATAGGCATCGCCGTAAATAAACAGAGATTCGGGTTCACGATTAAGGCAAACGACAAGCGTCTTCGGCGGTGGTGGCAGAGGAGTGGGATCAATCGTCGTCGACGTTTCAGCCGCGGTCGACGCTGCCGGTAAAGGGATGTCGACGGATGCAGGTGCACGACAACCTGCAATCAAACCTCCCACGGCGAATACAAAACCCCAGAGAAGGAACCGCCGTTCCCATAAACTCACTTTTCCCAAGCTCTCCCCCAATGCTCTCATTTCGAGTCCTCCTCTTCGGCTTGCATTAATTCTTCCAGTATTCCTCTCTCTTCATCCGTCAACCGGGCTTGGTCAAGAAGCTCTGGACGCCTTAGCAAGGTTCGGCGCAGAGATTGCTCAACGCGCCAACCGGCAATGCGTGCGTGGTCGCCGGAAAGCAGAACTTCAGGCACTTCCCAACAGCGGAAAACCGACGGTCGAGTGTAGTGTGGATGCTCAAGCAGACCGTTGGTATGAGAATCCTTTTCCGTCGCCTCAGAATCCCCCAGAACGCCGGGGAGCAAGCGGCTTACCGAGTCTATTAAGACCATTGCCGGTAATTCACCGCCAGACAGAACATAGTCTCCGATGGAAATTTCATCGGTCGCTAAATGCTCGCGGATGCGTTCATCGACGCCTTCATAACGACCGCAGATAAGCGCAATACGCTCACTCCCAGCAAGCTCCCGCGCAATCGCCTGATCGAAAACACGGCCTTGAGGGGTGAGCAGGATCACAGGGACATCCCCTTGTGAATCCTCGAGAATAGATTCAACGGCCGCGAAAATCGGCTCAGGCTTCATCACCATACCGCCACCACCGCCGTATGGCTCGTCGTCGGTCGTCCTGTGGCGATCGGTTGTGTAGTCACGAAGATGGTGAAGATGTACTTCAATCCGGCTTGATTCCTGTGCTTTGCCCAGGATCCCGGTTTGTAGATAAACTTCCATCACTTCTGGGAACAATGTGACCACATCGAAGCGCATATGAATTGAGCCTTATTGCAGCTTAGGACCTACCCGTCTATTTGGAACTGCGCAGTGTTTACCCTTGAAATAGAATTCGGTCTGCTTTCTGCGTCTACGCTGATTATAATCACTTCCACGAAGACTTCCAAAAACGTTCTCAATCAAAGTAGTGCTGACGAATCGCTTTTTTTATGCCCCCCTATTATCCCCCCACCAGGGTGCACTGCAGTTGCCACTACTTGTCATTTCGAGCGAGCCGTGAAACGGCGACCGAGAAATCCCGATGATGTTGCTGCTGGGAGGCTCCCCCTCTTAATGTCATTGCGAGCGAAGCGAAGCAATCTCATTCTTTCTCGCGCACAGATTGCCACGTCGCCCTGATGGGCTCCTCGCAATGACAAATCGGTGGTAGGGGCGAGCCGCCGGCTCGCCCTTATTCACCCTCGTTGTAGAGACGCAGCATGCTGCGTCTCTACGCATGCCTCTGATTGTGAACGTGCTGGAGATTGAGAATCTTCGTCGCTGCAGGTCTGAATACTCGAGAGTGACGGGTATATGTCATGCTGAACGAAGTGAAGCATCTCGTTCTTTGAATAGCAGGGATCAAGCGCAATCGCTTGAATCTACGCGCTCACTTACCCACCGCGCCAGCACCTGCTCGGTCGCTTGAAACCCCAACGGTGGAAGATCGTCAGCATCGAAAAAAGCGACTGCATCCGCGTCGTCGCCTGCAGCCAACACACCGCCCACGATCCGTCCCCGATAGAAAATCACAATACTCGCGCCACGCGGGTGTTCCAGCCCATAAAACACATCCACAAGGTCGATGATTTCCACTTGCAGCCCGGTCTCCTCCAAACACTCCCGGACGGCGGTGGAGCGTGGATCTTCCTGCCCATCGACGAAGCCGGCAGGGAGCGTCCACTTTCCCTGCATCGGCACATTGATGCGCTTCACCAGCAACACCTTCCCATCGCTCTCAACGAGGACACCCGCCGCCACTTTCGGATCCTGAAAGTGAATGTAGTCACATGCAGGACAGACCGGGCGGATCGCCCCGAATGCTTCGCGCTCTTCCACTTTAATGCCGCAGTAAGGACAAAAGCGAATGGGGCTAGCGTCTTTCATATGCGTTTAGCACGAATCCAGAAAGTCAAGCCACCGAGTATTAATACGAGGGCGCCTAAACCAATTTCAAGCAGGCGCAAGGTTGGTAAAGGGGCAGGTCCCCAACGCCCTGTTGTTTCTTGTGCAAATGCCAGTTCAGTATCTCCTGGCGGCTCTACTTCAGATTCTTGGGTCTCGGCCACGGCGTTCATACTTTCCGCATCCAGCGTTGCCGCGTGTTCATCCGCGCTTGGCTCAGCCTGCTGTTCGCCAGCACCTTCTCCAACGATCGTCTCCCCTCCAACCGCCTTTTCTGCCGGCGGTTGCGGTGAGGGCGAAGCCCCCGAACGAAGTTCTTCATCGGGTTCACCCGGCGCTTCCACCGCAGGTGGTACTAGCGCTCCGGCAACCTCCTCCTCCGCCAACATATCAGCTCCTTCGCGTTGGTCATCAGCCTGAGCGAAGGTTTCCCCGGTGCCGAGTTCTGCCTCGGCTTGTGGAGCGACAACCAGAGCTTCTTGCACCATGTCACTCATCACAGCCCCCCGCGAAGCCAACGGGAACTGACCAACCACTGTATCCAGTCCCACCAGAGCAACGAAGGCAATGGCAGCCAACGCCGTCGCGAATTGGAAGACGGGATATGCACGAGGTCGAGAACGAATGCCGACTACATCAGAGGTCAACGTGAAGCTGCGAGGCAACGGAGCTTCCGGAAGCGATCCCAGCTTCTGGACGACAGCTTTCATCTCTTCAAGCGCCTGCTTCAACCCTGGTTCACGATCCAGGCGCGGGAGTAGGCGAGCAATGTCGCGCGCGGA
>DAOUTT010000134.1 GCA_030668545.1 Anaerolineales bacterium
GAAGCAGACCAGTCGTAAACCAGAGTCCGGATCGCGTAGGCAAACGAATTATCCGGATCTACTTCTTTCGCTTGATCGATCGAAGAGCGCGCCTCCTCCAATCGCTCGCGTCGTAGATCGAGCGTTGTTAACAGGTCGCTAGAGTATGTTTGTGCGCGCGCCAGCATTGCCCATAGTTCTGCATTCTCCGGGTCAACGCGCACAGCATTTTTGTAGGCTTCAATGCTGCTCTCCAAGTCACCGGCGAAGAAGTGGACCTCCGCCTCATCAGCATAAGAAGCTCCGGTACGGGTTGCTGTGGGAGTGGCCGAGAACAGCGGCTGAACATTTCCTTGCCTCTGAGCACGAACAAGCAGAAAGCCCCCTGCAATTAATAGCATAAGTGCAAGGATACGCCATGGATTCGATCGACCTCGACCTTGGCTTAGCTTGAGTCTTTCACCGGTTAAACGCATAGTTATGATTGGACTCAGGAGGCCGGAGTGGATTCCGCCTCAGGTGTGGGTGGGCGCTCTAATTCACCGCACAGAATGAGTCCCTCCCGGGCATTGAAAACCGCGATCTCATCCTCCGGGACTGTTTGCAGGATCGCCTCGAAAATCTGAATAGCTTCTTCGCACGAATTCCGTTTTGCTAGCGCCAATCCATAAGTGTAGTAAAACTCTACGATACGGAAATCCTCTTTCTTCAGGGGTAGGCCTTCTACCCATACGCCTTCGTCTGATTGTCCACCGCGGATCGCCAGATTAAATTGAACAATCGCCTCATCCAATACACCGTTGTGATAATACATTCGACCCAAATTTCCCCGCAGTCGAGGGTTCGCCGGAGCAATTTCAACGGCGTTGCGCGCATACTGGCTAGCTACGCCATACTCCCCAATACCTGCGTAAAGCTGCACCAGATAAGTGAGCGGTTCCGTGCTCGTTGGTGATAGAGCGACGGCGTTGAGGTAACTCTCTCGAGCCCCATCGTAATCTCCCATCGCCCGCAGCATATTCCCGATGTCGAGATGCAGGCGTGGAAGAAAGGAGTTAAGACTACGGGCAACTTCGTAGGATTCAAGAGCTAGCTCCCTGTTCCCTGTCATCTCCCACACGTAAGCCAGTGCGCGATGAGCCTCCAAAGATGTGCTGTCCATGGCTACAGCAGCTCGAGCATGCTCAAGCGCAGTTTCGTAATTTTCAAGGTTGGTGTCAACCAGTATTTCAGCGTATATCGCTTGAACTTCTGGGAGGTTCTGGTTAAGATCGATCGCGGTTTCGGCCTCTAGCAGCGCCTCGACCATTAATTCATTTCTGGTGAGTTGATCTTCGATATTACCAGCCTGGAAATCCAGTGACCAACCTAAAAACGCATGTGCTAAAGCCGAATCTGGGTTGAGCACGAGTGCATCCCGGGCGGTGATTTCCGCCTCCTCATACTTCCCAGCGAACATCCGCACCCTCGTCAGTTCGATATAATGTGCCAACTCACGTGGGTCGGCCAAAATCGCATCTAAATAAGCCTCTTCTGCCTGCTCTAATTTCCCGGAATCGAAAAGGCTTTCCGCCTCCAGAACAAAAGATGCTGGGCTTCGCGTGGGTGTTTGTGTCGGGATAAAGGGAGGCGGTATGGTAGGAATATATATCTGCCAGAAATATACTGCTGCGGCGATAAAAACCAAGATCAGAAGCACCCGCCAGAGGCTGGTACGCCTACGCTTCTTCCGTAAATTCCATTTGCTTCCGCTTAAATTCATCCGCTTTTGTGAACCCCGTCACATTATAGTTTGGGTGAGCATCTTACCACCCGCTGCAAGCGAGCGTCAAGAAATGAAACGCTACGTATCTCCACCGCATTCCCTGCTCTAATCCTCTAGATCGTTTCAAGATCGCAGACCCATTAACATTGACCAATCTTATTCCGGTACGGGACAGCTTCAAACTCAAATACGGTATAATGCGCCCCGTGGAATCGGAACCAAAACTACCGAAGCTAGATGATACCGCGCCTCAGAGCACAGCGGATTTCGAACCCGAAGGCTCGCAGTTGAACCCTTCTGTATCGGAAAACTCAACGCGACGAAGATTGTTCTATATCTTTCTCGTTTATCTTGCCGCGCTAATCGCCATCGGGCTGGTGGCTTATTTCCAAGGGCGTGGGCTTAATAGCGCCGAGGAGATAGCACAGGTCTCCGAGGCGATGTATGAGCAGTTTGAGCTCGGCATCGCAGATCTTGATGCTGGCCATTATGAGATCGCTCGACAGCGGTTTGAAGCCATCATCAACTTTGACCCCGCTTATCCTGGTGCGGAGGACATGCTCATCGCAGCGCTCGTAAACCTTAATGTGCCGACAGTAACACCCACACCCGAATCAACACCCACCCCGGACCCCTCCCCACCCGAGGATCTAATGGCACAAGCGAAAGCTGCAATTGCAGACGAGGATTGGGATACAGCCATTAACAAACTGCTTTCGCTGCGCGCCAAGGATCCAGCGTACCAACCTGTGAGGGTGGATGGTTTGATGTATATCTCACTTCGAAACAAAGGTATGGAGCTAATCTCCCAAGGGTTTATGGAAGAAGGGCTGTATAACCTGAGCCTTGCAAAACGATTTGGCCCTCTCGATCGAGATGCAATGTTCCGCATGACTCTTGCGCAACAGTATCTTCTCGCAAACAGCTACATCGGACTAAATTGGATCCGCGCTTCGGAGCTCTTCCTACCTCTCTGCGAACAAGGCGCCACACTCGATTCCTGTAGAAAATACGCCGAAACTGCATGGAAATACGGCGACCTGCTCTGGGAGGAGGGTGATGAATGCGGCGCTTCTGAGCAATATAATGCTGCGCTCAACGCCTGGGAATTCCCCGATTTGGCACCGACAGCCTCAAAAGCTGATGAAGTTTGTGCAACACAATCGGCGCCTCCACCGGTTCCGACCGCTACCCCAACACCTACCCTGACGCCAACACCCGGTGGTAACGGCGGCGGGAGCTAGGCGGAGGCTTCTGCCCATACCCTGGCCAATCCTCCAAAGTACGAATTAATAACAACAATCACCACAATGATGTGTGAATCAGTGACTTCACTCTCCACGCTGTTATCCTTTTTCCAGTCCTAAAAAAAGTTACGATCCTCCAAATTGTAGTGCAGCCAAGCGGATTTACGCTGCGTTGCTCTGCATTACACCCGACTCACTCGTCCTGAAATCCATCGAAAAAAACTGGAGTGGGCATACAACTTGCATCAAATCCTTCGTAGACAAACGACTCCGACACGTCGATAACGCCTTCAGATCTGCCTTCTGCGTATGAGTATCAGCAATTCCTACAACAATCGCTCAGAAATCAGATCGGATCCGAAATTATCCAACGTACTTGCTGCGATAGAACTAACACGTTGCATGTGCTGAAAAGAGATCACAATGGACATGATTGAAATACTGCTCACTTTAGGGATGGCAACTCTTTATATCGGTTTCGCCTCAGGTATGGGTTTCATCGCCCGGCGAGGTTGGATCGATAAAAATAAGCGCTGGGAGCGCGCCTTAGTTGTGGCCTATGGTCTTCTAATCTTCCTTCCCGCATCCATCGTCATCCAGCACTACGAAGCATGGAGCCTTAGTCTGCGCATCACTGTGCTTCTCGCAGGGGTCACATCACTCGCCATAGCGTTTCTCCGCCCAGCCTGGCTGCCGGCACGTCTCTGGTCCCGAACAATTTCACGTCGCTACTCTGCGCTATCGATGGGCATCATCTGCGTCTGGTGTATGCTCGCCTGGCAAATTCAGATGAGCCCTGCCGCGCTATTCCTTGGCCTCGCGGCCTGCCTGGCTAGTCTATCCTCACTCAGGTCCTCGCTCCAAAACGCGTGAAACATCAACCCGATTAAGGTACAATGAATCGCTTCTTCCAATAGTCGTATAAACAGAGGATATCTTGCTGGAACTAACATTCCTTGGTACTTCGGCATCGGCGCCATCAGTTCACCGCGGTTTGTCCGCGCAGGTTGTAAGCTACCGAGACCAACGTTTCTTGATCGATTGTGGTGAGGGAACCCAACGCCAGATCCTGCGTTCGGGTTTAGGATTTCGCCGCTTGAATCGGATTCTAATCACGCATGGCCATCTCGATCATATCCTGGGTCTCGCCGGATTGCTTTCAACCTTTTCTCGCTGGGAGGCAATAGATCGGCTCGAGATTTGGGCAGGGGAATGGGCCATGGAGCGGATACATGACTTGCTCTATGGTGTTGTTCTTCGCGGCGCGCGTCCCCCTATAGACATCAATCTGCGTATTCTTGAACCGGGGTTGATAATTGAGGAAAATGGCTTACAGGTTTCCGCGATTCCCGTCTCCCATCGGGGACCGGGCTGTTTCGGGTTTGTTTTTGAGGAAGCATCACATCGCCCCTTTCTCGTGGAACAAGCAGAGGCGATGAATGTGCCCTCTGGACCACTCCGTGCGGAGCTTGTTGCCGGTAAACCCATCACCTTACCAGATGGTAGTGTGATAAACCCAGAGAATGTCCTTGGGCCTCCGCGCAGGGGCGCTCGGCTGGTCCACATCGGTGATTGCGGCAGCACAAAAGGATTGCAGAAAGCCGCGATTGAGGCAGACGCACTCGTGATTGAGGCAACCTATCTCTCTTCAGAATCCGATTTAGCGAAGAAGTTCGGTCATCTATCTGCAGGGCAGGCTGCGGAATTTGCTCAACGTATTGGCGTGCGCCAGCTTTACCTAACGCACATCTCCCGCCGGTACAGGGAGAAAGAAGTTGTCGAGGAAGCGAGGGCGATCTTTCCAAACACCACCGTCGCTCGCGACTTCGATCATTTTCAGATCAAACGTGCGGAATGAACTTTACCAATCCCATCCTGGACCCACCAAGAATATCCCCTTCCTCAATAGATCACATCTCCAGATGATTCAAACCCGGTAGCCTCTACACCCGGGGGGAGCAACTTGGAAGCAGGAGGGTCGAGTTACCCTCCTGCTTACGCGTTAATTGACTTATGTTTTCTATTGAAGAATGATTCTAACAATGCTGGCTATTCTAAAAGAAGGTGGACGATCTCATCCACAGATAAATCTAGTAAGGATACGATGACCAAATCTGCATCACGCAGTGCCTCGGCTGCATGCGTGGTCGTCACCCCAACGGCACGCATTCCAGCCTTCTTAGCGCCACGAACGCCTACGACAGCATCCTCAACCACAACACAAGCCTCAGGTCCCAGCTCGATCTGCCTGGCGGCTTCCAGGTAGACCGCAGGGTTTGGTTTTGCGGGGAGGTCGTGTCCAGATACAAGCGCCTGGAAATATCCCCCTATCTTCAATTCTTCAACCACAACGTGGATGTTCTCCTCCGGCGCCGAAGATGCGATCGCCTGCCGCACCTTCACCGAATATAACTTCTCAAGCAGCTCCACCGCTCCCACAAGAGGTTCGACGGTCCCTTTAATGATCTCGCGGAAGGCGCTTTCTTTCGCCGAGCTTATGCGATGCAGAAGGTCCGCTTCAGGCGGCTTGCCGAGCATGATTGTCAGTATTTCCCTGTTATTCATGCCGAAGGTTTGCTCGTGAAGCTCCCTGGACATTGTTAAACCAAATCGGGGCAGAACACTTATCCAACTATCGAGGTGTTGTTGGGAACTTTCTATCAAAACCCCATCGAGATCCCAGAGAACTCCGTATTGTGAGAGATCGTAATCCTTCATTTTCACACTGACACTCCGAGGCTTGGGCCTCTTCGCGGATGTCCGCTGTGCTCTTCAGAAAGCTTAACTCGAGGGGAGAAGCTAATATTTCAAACGGAATAACAAAAGAATATCAGGGTTTGGTCAACAACTGAGGTGGAGTGCAGCGACTACTCGTCGTCGCTCCCGCAGTTCGTTGTACGCCTTACTAGCCCCTTCAGTCCGCAAAACAACGAGCTCAATCCCCTGCTCTGTTATCAATTCGCGAATATCGTCCGATACTTTCATCCTCCCAAAGAGACCCCGCCCCAGTATGATGGCTTCTGGGTTACTTTCCAGCACTTCGGCTAAGTCCTCGAGTGCCAGGTTGTGCCCGTCTCTTCGCCGCCAGTCGGATCGGATCCTATCGGGGAAGATGATCACATCTCGATTGAAAGCAACGTTATCGATGACGATTCGACCGAAACGGAGTGCCTGAATCTCGGGAGGATTGCTCAAGAAGATCCCCCGCCTGCATTTATCCGCACCCGGAAATTGTTATATTCAGCAGTGGGTTCTTCCCAGGCAACATCGACATTCTCGACTGCCGCAGAGGGAGGTCCTTGTTGGCACCACTCGATCATTTGCTTTACCGATTCATCATCACCGTCAAGCACAACTTCAACACGTCCATCCCAGAGATTCCGCACCCACCCCGTGAGCCCGAGTATTCGCGCCTCCTGCATTGTATGATAGCGGAAGCTCACCCCCTGAACTCTCCCCTGGATTAAGAGATGCGCCCGAGCTGCACCCATAAAGCTCTCCTGCCGGTTCAAATCAGAGCAACTATAAACGATTGCCCTTAAAAAAGCATGGGGGTCTCTTCTACTAGTGTTTGCGCCCATACA
>DAOUTT010000302.1 GCA_030668545.1 Anaerolineales bacterium
CAGCCTTCCAAGCTGACATTCACGGGTTCGAATCCCGTCGCCCGCTCCTGACCGCCTCCGGGCGGTTGTTTTTTTGTGGTGTGGAAAGTAACCGGTTTTTACCAAATTGATTTGGTGGTTAAAGTTTTACCGGCAGTGCAGACCGACTAAAAAGACCGGAAAGAGTGCATCCTTCAAGTTGTGCATGCATGGAGACCACGCTATCCTATTTTTTAGAGGATGGACACACCATGAAGAAAGTGCTGAGCGTCAGCCTGGGCTCCACGACCCGAGATCACTCCACGGAAGCCGAGTTCATGGGGGAACATTTCTGGCTCAGCCGCCAGGGCACGGATGGCGATTTTGATCGCTACGTCCAGATGTACCGCGACAACGACGGCAAGGTAGACGCCTTTGGAGTAGGTGGGGCGGAATTCTATCTGTGGGTGAACGGTCGGCGCTATTATTTCCGCGAGATCAAGCGCATCCGTGAAGCGATCAAGATCTCCAAGGTGGGGGATGGAAACGGCATCAAGCATCTCCTCGCGCCGCTAGCGATACAGGCGCTCCTGGAGTATGGATATGACCTGCGCGGCAAGAAAGCTCTCAGTACGACAGCCGTTGATCGCTATGGCCTGGCGAAGGCGCTCGTCGATGCCGGTTGTGATGTTACCTTCGGCGACTTCATGTTCGCACTCGACATCCCTCTCCCCATCCACAGCATCCGCACCGTGCACATCATGGCGGTCATGCTTCTGCCCATCATGACGCAGCTTCCCTTCCGCTGGCTCTACCCCGTCGGTGCGGAGCAGGAGAAAGAACCATCCAAGAAGTACAGCCGTTTCTACGAGGAGGCGGATGTCATCGCCGGCGATTTCCTGCAGATCTGGTCCAACCTGCCCGACGACCTGAGCGGAAAGATTATTATCACCAACACCACCACGGCGGAGAATGACGAGGCGCTGCAAAAACGAAACCTGCATGTTCTGGTGACGAACACTCCCCGCCTGGAGGGGCGCTCTTTCGGTACGAACGTCATCGAAGCAATGTGCCGCTGTTTGATCGACAAGCCCGATGACCAGATCACCGAAGCGGACTTCAAGGACATCATCGCCCGCGTGCCCCTCAAGCCACAGGTGCACATCCTGAATTAGATACCACCGGCACTTGCATGCGTACCGAGCAAGCCCGTCTCTGCCTGTTCCTACCTCATACTTATAAACTTGATTGCCCTGTCGTTAAAAAAATATTGAAGAAAGGCTTCCGACTTTGGCGGGGGTCTGCTAAAATCATAAATGAGGGCCCGTAGCTCAGTGGTAAGAGCGGCCGGCTCATAACCGGTTGGTCGTAGGTTCGATTCCTACCGGGCCCATATATTGATCCCTGAGGACCAAAAAGGCTCGGCATCCACGCCGAGCCCTTTTCGTTGTCTTGCTTCAGATTGTCCACTTACTCTACGATTCCACCATCACCGATGGCCCCATCCTTTGAAGAGATATACTTCATACATAATGATGTGCTTTTGCGGATCAACATGTTAGATGTAAACAATGAAGACAACAAAGAATTGTACGAGCAAGTGCTCGCAACCTTTATCCTTGAGGAGTAAACAATGAGGACAATAAAGGTATACTTACGGTGCTAAGCGAATTCGAGAATAGTCGAAATGCCACTCAAGGCTCATTATTGGATAATATCAACAAAGGAGAGAATTACGATGAAAATACAAACAACGATTTTTAAGTCTATCCGCATAGTCCCAGTCTTCCTGGTTCTTGCGCTGCTGGTGGCTGGGTGCGCATCGGGAAATGGAACAGGACTGACCGAAGAGAGGCAGACGCTCTCTGTGACCGGTTACGGACAGGCAGACGGTACACCCGATTTGGCGAATGTCCAGTTAGGTGTTTCGATCGTCGATCCGGATATCGGCAAAGCGATTAATGAAGCGAATGCGGCAATTGAGAGCATCACTAATGCTGTCGTAGCGCAGGGCGTGAGCTCGAATGACGTTATGACGTCGCATTACAGTGTTTGGAGCGAGGAAGTATATGATCCTCAAACCGGTATGCCCACCGGGGAAACCAAATACCGTGTTGACATCAATCTTTCGATAACGGTAAGGGATGTACATAGAATGGGGGAACTTATAGCCGTTGCGCTTGATGCGGGCGCGACCAATATCTCTGGCATTAATTTCACAATCGATGACACGGCTGCCTTAGAAGCGGAAGCGCGGAATAACGCAATCGCCGATGTTCGCGATCGGGCCGAGAAACTTGCTCAGGGTTTGGGAATGACGCTCGGTGATCTCATCTCCGTAGGAGAAGGTTCAGCCGGAGCCCCGGGACCTGTCTACAGCTACGGTTTGAAAGGGGATATTGGTACGGGTGGAGGCGGAGTAGGGGCGGGAGTGCCAAGCACCATTAGCCCAGGCCAAACAACCATCGGGGTGCAAGTGACCGTGATCTATGAGCTGCTTCCCTGATATTGCTCCTCCATATCGATGACTCTTGCCTGCCCCGACTGGCGACTATCAGTCTGGGGCAGGTTTTTGTTTTGCGCTCTGGCGATTCTCTTCGCAATACTGCTTGGAAAAGGAGTTCGCCACTCTATCACCGGCCGAGTGACTGGACAGATTTTTAACCACAACCGCCTCGGAGTAGTGTAGTACAATAACCCAATCAAAAAAAACCAAACATAATTAAGGAGATACAAGATGAGTGACGTACCTGTTCAATTGATCGTTGCGGCTTTCCAAAACGAAGGGGATGCCAAAGAGGCCCTCAAGGCTCTAAAACAGGCCAAGAAAGAGGGTCTGATCAAGATCAATAGCGCGGCAATCCTGCGCAAAGACGAAAAAGGCAAGATACACATCAAAGAGACCCATGACATGGGCGGCGGCAAGGGAGCGGCCCTGGGTGGTGTGGGCGGCGCAGCAGTTGGCCTGATTGCCGGTGCTGCCCTGGCAGCCCCGTTGGCTGTCGGCGCTCTGATTGGCGGCCTGGTTGCCAAGCTGCGTGATTCGGGTTTTTCCGACGAACGTTTGGAAACACTCGGCGAGAGTTTGCAACCCGGCACGTCGGCCATCATCGCCGTCGTCGAGCACGAGTGGGTGGCGAAGGTGGAAGAAGCCCTGGCCGAGGCGGAGGCTGACTTAATAACAGCAGAACTTTCAGCCGACATCGCCGGGCAGTTGGAAGCCGGTCACGAACTCGCATACTCAGCGATTTCCAGCGAGGAAGGCTTCGCTGTTGATCGTATGGCCGTGGGTGACGACATGGTC
>DAOUTT010000209.1 GCA_030668545.1 Anaerolineales bacterium
AGGATAACCAGATCAGGCGTGTTCTCCCTTGCAACCTGAAGACCTTCTGTCCCGTTCACAGCCGTCAGAACGCGGTAGCCCTCGTACGCCAAACCTCGACGCAAAAATTGCAGAATTCGCTCTTCGTCTTCGACGATCAATATCTTCTCATGCATTGAACACCTGGTTCCTCGTCGCCGAGTTTATCATGCGAAGTCTCCGGTTTCGCCAAGCGCCCCTTGCGATCGCGCAGCATCCTGTAAGGAAGCACCCTAAGGAGAGGGAAGCGGAGCAGTGAACAACGCCGTAGGGATACCCAGCATTGCAGAACTTCATCTTAATCAGGTTGAATTACAACTAGCAGGCTTTATACCACAGCGCTGGAGGAAATGGATGAAGCCGCCACAGAGGGCGGCTCCATTTTCGTTATTTGTGTGTGTACTACGCCAGCTCGATAGTGGCGCCTGCTGCCTCGAGCTTGCTCTTTGCATCTTGCGCAGGTTCTTTGCCTGCTTGCTCGAGAACCTTCGCTCCCGCTGTTTCGGCGAGGTCCTTTGCGTCTTTCAAGCCAAGCTGAGTGATCTGGCGGATGGCCTTGATGACATCGATCTTCTTAGGTCCAACATCCTTAATAATCACATCGAACTCGGTCTTCTCCTCCGCATCTTCACCCGAACCTCCTGCGGCGCCAGCAACGGCAGCAACAGCAACCGGTGCTGCAGCTGAAACACCCCACTTCTCTTCCAGTAACTTGGTTAGTTCAGCAGCTTCAAGGATGGTCAGTTTGCTGAGGTCCTCTGCAATTTTTTCAATATTAGCCATTGTTTACGATCTCCTTTTAATTATTTTTCTAATATATATTTTCTTGAGTTTCATCTACGCCGCTGCAGCTTCTTTTTCAGAATACGCCTTAACAACGGTCACTACTTGGCGCACAGAACCCGATAACACCTTGGTGATCTGAGATGCTGGCGCCTGTAACATACTGAGCAACTGGGCTTGGATAACAGGCATCGGCGGTAGTGCCGCTAAGCTCTTCACTCGGGCGCTATCGAATATTTCGCCGTCGATGACCGCACCCTTTACCTGAAATGCTTTTGTCTCTTTGGTGAGGTCGACGATTGCTTTCGCCAATCCTGTGACATCTTCGCTTGTCGCCCCGATCGATGTTGGCCCATCAAGACTACCCTCGGGTTGCGGCATCTCGAGATCATCTATTGCTAGCTTCGCCAGTGTATTCTTGATTACGTAGAACTCGCCGCCGATCTCACGAATCCTCCCCCTCAGCTCTTCGAGTTCCTTAACACTCAAACCGGTGTTTTCCGTGAATATCAAAGCAGTATTCCGATTAAAGATATCCTTGTACTGAGCTACTAGCTCTTCCTTCTGTTCTCGTGTGATTGCCAAATCCGCTCACCTCCTTATATTAATAAAATTAGCCTCTGCTTCGCGATGACCATTGAAGCAAAGGCTACTAAAGAAAGCGTTGATTGCGATCTTACTGCTTTCAAGCCTTCACCTTGGCAGGAAATTAAGCCGTCACTAGTGACCTGGCACCTGCTGTCTTCGGCGAAGCGGTGTGTTCTTTTCCGGGAAAGGTATCTGTCTCAGTTTGCTCCTGTGCTTATTCTACCACTGCGATAGCTGCGCTGGGCTCAATTCGGATCCCCGGTCCCATCGTGCTCGTGACTGTGATTGTTCGGAAAAACGCTCCCTTTGACGCGGCCGGCCTTGACCGCCGAACTGAATCTATAAGCGCAGAAAAATTCTCGAACAGCTTCTGCGTTTCAAAGGAAGCTTTACCGATGGGGACATGTAAGTTTGAAGTTTTGTCTGTTCGGAATTCGACCCTACCCGCCTTCAGTTCCTTAATCACCCGCGGCAAATCTTCATCGGGAACAACAGTCCCGGCTTTTGGATTTGGCATTAGTCCGCGGGGTCCCAGTATCTTACCCAGTCGCCCTACTGTGCTCATCATTTTCGGTGTTGAGACCGTGGCGTCGAACTCAAACCAACCATTCTGGATTTGTTTAATTATCTCATCGTCGATAATGTAATCCGCGCCTTCTTTTTGGGCTTCTCGTGCAGCATCTCCCTCTGCAAATACAAGAACGCGAACGGTTCGCCCAAGGCCATGCGGTAGCATTACAGTGTCTCGGACCTGTTGATCGGCATGACGTGGGTCGACACCGAGTCGTATGTGTACTTCAATGGTGCCGTCGAACTTCGTAAACGAAGTCTCCTGCGCCAACTTCAGCGCTTCCATCGGCTCGTATTGTTTCGCCCTATCTATCTTTTCAAGCGCTTCAAGATACTTTTTTCCATGCTTTGGCATTTCAAAAACTCCCTGTGGTCCTCACGGGTTGGTCTACGCCAACCCTCCCACTAATTTTCAAGCGCACCCTCGACAACGATACCCATATTTCGCGCCGTCCCCTCTATCTGGCGCATTGCTCCTTCGATGTCGACAGCATTCAAATCTTTCATCTTGATCTCAGCGATCTCACGAACTTGATTCCGTGTGACCTTACCAACTTTTTCCCGGTTTGGCTCGCCAGACCCCTTCTCAACACCTGCAGCTTTGCATAACAGAACCGCAGCTGGGGGAGTCTTTAATATAAACTTGAAGGAGCCATCGGTGAAAATAGTGATCTCTGCCGGGATGATTTCCCCTGTCTTGGTTGATGTGCGCGCGTTGTACTCCTTGCAAAAAACCATAAGGTTGATGCCGTGGGGAGCCAGCGCCGGCCCTATCGGGGGTGCCGGGTTGGCCTTTCCCGCTTCGATTTGAAGTTTAACAATTGCTTTAATTTTCTTTGCCACGTGTTTACTCCTCTTGTGGTTTTAGCGGGCAGAATGGCCCTCCCACGCGCTATCCTTCTAGATCACGCTTTATCAACTTGCAGGAAGTCTAATTCTACAGGTGTTTCACGACCGAAAAACGAGACCATCACACGAACTATGGCTCGCTCCATATCGATGTCCGCTACAGTCCCGATGAAATCATTGAATGGGCCATCGATAATGCGTACTTTTTGTCCGATTGAATACGCCAACTTAATGCGCGGGGCATCCGCTTCCATACGTTTAACGATTTTAGCTACTTCTTCCGGTCGCAATGGGGTCGGCTCGTTACCCATCCCCACAAAACCGGTCACGCCCGGAGTATTGCGCACGACATACCACGAATCCTCATCTAAGATCATCTGAACAAGAATGTACCCTGGGAAAACGCGTCGCTCCACGGTTCGGCGTTTTCCATCTTTGACTTCGATCTCTTCCTCAGTAGGGACGACCACGTCAAAGATCTTGTTCTTCATGTCCATCGTCTCGATCCGCTGCTCGAGGTTGTACCGAACCTTGTTCTCATAACCAGAATAGCAGTGAATCACAAACCAATCACGGTCACTCGCGGCTTCTTCTTCCCTCTCCACCGCGGCTTCAACAGTTTCTGTTGTTTGCTCATGATCATCCGCAATTTCAAGTGCTTCCTCTTGCTTTTCAGCAACGGGTTCCGCTTCGCTTTCTTCCGCTGCTTCCAATTCAAGCTCCGCTTCTACTGGCTCTAGAGCATCGTTCTTCAAATTCTCGGGGGCTTCATCAATAGCGACAAAATCATTTTCCACCGTGGTTTCACCTTCGGATTCGTCGCTTTCTTCAGGAATCAAATTATCTTCAGCGGACTCGTTGACAGCACCTTCAGATTCAGCCTCAGCAGACTCTGTATCGACTAAGCGTTCGTCCGCGTCTTCAGATATCTCGCTCACTTCATCCACCGAGGTTTCTGATTCTATTGTGGCATCCTCAAGATTCTCATCCGCGCCCGTTACCACTTCTTCGATCTCGGGCTCGATTTCAGGATTACCATCATTCTTTTGAAGTTCTTCCATTATTGTTGTTCGCCAATCTATCCAAGACTGATGATATATCCCATCACCCTTGAGAAAATATAATCCAAGGAACCCAGCAGCATACTCATAAATGCAACAACGACCAATACGATGATCGTTAACTTGGTAGCCTCTGGACGTGTAGGCCAGGTAACCTTCTTCAACTCCGCTTTCGTCTCACGCAAATAGCGGACTACTGGATTTGATTTTTTCTTTGAGGCGGCTCTAGATTTTGCCACTCAAACGCTCCTCAGATTAAACGACGCCATTGTCCTTCAGGCGTCGCAGCTCGATCAGGCAGGCGAGGCAGGACTCGAACCCGCAACCCCCGGTTTTGGAGACCGGTGCTCTGCCAAATTGAGCTACTCGCCTGTGCAGGGTTTTACAACCCCTACTTGGTCTCGCGATGCAGTGTATGTTTTCGGCATCGCTTACAATACTTCTTGAATTCCAAACGACCCGGGTCATTTCGCCGGTTTTTCTCGGTCGTGTAATTTCGTTCCTGGCATTCGGTGCATTCCAGGGTAACGACTGGGCGAACATCTTTCTTAGCCATATTCTAATTTCTGCGCCAATTTGTACTACCGCAGGCGCAAATCTCCTACTCTAAAATTTCTGTGATAACGCCCGCTCCAACCGTCAAACCGCCTTCGCGGATCGCAAACTTCGAACCTTTCTCCAATGCCACCGGCGTGATCAGCTCCACCGTCAGGTTCACATTGTCCCCAGGCATCACCATCTCCACACCTTCCGGC
>DAOUTT010000217.1 GCA_030668545.1 Anaerolineales bacterium
GCGAACAGATTCGGTGTTTATCCAAAAGAGTTCCAGAGATGCCGCTGCGGGGCTGACCCGAACGCGTATTAACCCTCGATTGAATTGTTTGGAAAGCTTCAAGCCATAAATGCCGAATTTCCGTAAGTATACTCAACCATCTCTGAAACGAAAGGACAACACAGAATAGGTTTTTATTGAGGAGTTTAATATTGAAGGTGCGGGTGACTGAGGGAGGAAATGGCCGTGAGTGTGCTTTCCTTTTAATTAATTCCAGATGACATAATTATTCAGCGTTAGAAGAATTGCTTCAATGACACAATCGCGATGATAATGGGCCCCCTCTAATCATGCACAAACCAGAATCGCAACTACGTGAGACCTTAGGCATCCCCCCGGAGGCGGGAAAGATTGTGGTCTTCGCCGAATCCAGCCACTGGGATCCCAACTGGCTAAAAACATCCGAACAATACTACGATGATTTCATCCAGAACAATCTCGATGAGGCTTTGGCGTGGCTGGATAAAGAACCGCGCCGCCGCTACTCGGTTGAATGTGTTTTCTTCCTGCGGATGTATTGGCAGCGCAACCCCCATAATCACGAACGAATCCGTGAGTTGATGAACACGGGTCGGCTGTGGATGACGAGCAGCGGGGTGACCACCGCCGACACCCTCCTTCCTGGTGAAGAAGCTCTTCTGCGGGATTTCCTGCTCGGACAGGAATGGCTACGCTCAATAGGTGTGCATCAGGAACCGCGCACCGCCTACTTCACCGACAGCTTTGGCTGCACTCCCTCTCTTCCCAGTTTGCTGCGCGCGGCGGGTTTTGAGCGCACCGCCATTACGCGTATCGATGGTATGTACTTTGCCGGCTGCGATTACGAATTAGCCAGGAATTTCCCCAGAGAAGGCTCCAGCGCGGAATTGCTTGGAGAACACATCAAAACCCAGGACTTCATCTGGCGCGATGCCAACGGTGCGGAAATTCTTTGCCACTGGAACGCATTCAACTACGGTCAGGGGGATTTGCTCGCCGCGCGAGGCATCACGCGTGTTTATCTGTTCCCCCTTTATTTCAAGGATGCTTCACCTCGAAATGTAAGTAATAAAATCGAGAGCTATTATGCACAGCTTGCCCCGCTGGCAAGAACACCCTACCACTTTTGCCCCATTGGTTTTGATTTCGTCCCACCGATTGAGAACCTGGTTGAAATCCTCGACCGCTACAATCAGCAGGAATATCCTCGTTCCGGCATCTGGGCGGTGAATGCCACGCTTGATGACTACCTTGATTTGGTGGATTGCCATCGGGATCAACTGCCCATTGTTCAAGCGTTGGATCCTAATCCCTATTGGACTGGTTTTTACACTGCCCGCCCCTATTTAAAAAAGATCGCACATCAAGCACTTGATCAACTGGTATTAACGGAACGATTAGCTTTTCTGGAAGGTCAAGATGCACACATTCAAGAGCAGCTTACAGAAGATTGGTGGTCCCTGGCAGTATCCAATCACCATGATCTCATCACCGGCACCTCCCCCGATGCCGTCATGGAGGCCGAATCCTACCCCTGGCTGGAAGGCATTCTTGACCATACGAAAAGACTTTGTGAGCAGCTCTCGCCATTGGAGTCACGCCGGGCGTCTGCAAAAACGAAATCGGAAATGCCGCTCTGGGATAAGGAAAATCACATCGTCCGTATCAACACCCCGCACTATCAGATCGAACTGGACGAGAACCGGGGTGGCTGCATCACGCGTGGGATGTTTGATGGTCAGGAGATGCTCGGCGGCATCTCCAACGACGTCGTCACTTATGCCGATTCCGGCGGTCTATGGCGTATGGGGCATGAGTTCAAAGGCGGGCACTTCAAAAAGCTAACCGCAGCTAGCGACCAGTTTATCGCTTTAAGTGTTGATGAAGAAAAAGATTGCCTGCGGGTGAGCAGTAAGATCGAAATTAGAGAAGAAACCTTTCTGCGGGAAACCTTATTCTTTGCAGATTCCCCCCTTGTATTTGGACGGATTACTGGAAGAGCGCCCGCGAAATGCACGATGACCATCCGCTTCCATCCTGCCGCCCCTCATCAAGAATTGACGATGGCTCAACCTGGCGGTGTGGTGAAGCGTCCCCTGGAAAAGAACTACCGCCCAACCTACTGGCCGATGCAGTCCTTCGCGCATGCACACAGTAATCCCGATCGACCGGGCTTTGCCTTCTTCGCTACCCAGCCTACTGCGGTCGCCAGTCTTCAGGGCGAAGCTATCGAGTTCGTCGCCCTGCGCAATGCTTTGCACGAAACAGCATTCGGGGTAATAGGCATCCCGGCCAACCCTGCTAAGGGGTTCGAGAAACAGCCATGCGCGTTTGAATATGCTTTTGGTTACACAAAAGATGGTGGCTGGAGGGAAAACAGATTAGATGCGATCGCCGATCAAGTGAAGGATCGCTACTTGGGGAAGAAGGATGCCTTCCTTTATCAAGAGCATGTCCAGGGACAAATCGAGATCAACGCGACCAAGCCAGTTCGGGTTACGGCCTTTAAAGCTGCCCATCGAGGAGAGGGATTCATCCTGCGTCTGCGCGCTTATCAGATTCCACAGTCATCGGTCACCATTCACCTCTCGCAGGGACCAATAAAAGCAGCCTCGCTGTGTGATGCCCGGGAACGGGATCTCAAACCGTTGGAAGTGGAAAAGGGAATGATCACCCTCTCGCTCACCGATACCCTTACAACTCTTCGACTAATACTCGACTGACAAAGGCTTTTATTCAATCTAGGGAGAGGATGTGTCCGAAGCGAGAACGCTTCGGACACCTATTTCGGGGTTCTTCAATCAGTGCTTGACATTGACGTAACGTTAAGGTGTATGATAGGCGCTGTTGAGTGACATCATGGCATACACGATTAAAGAAATCGCCGATCTGGCTGGTGTTACAGCACGAACGATCCGCTACTACGATGAGATCGGGTTGTTGGATCCAGCCCTAATCGGGGATAACGGCTATCGCTATTACGATCAAGATAGCCTGCTGCGCTTACAGCAGATCCTGTTCTTCCGTGAGTTGGATGTGCCCTTGAAAGAGATCGAGCTCATCATGAACGGGCCGAATTTCGACATGATGAGCGCATTGGAAAATCACCGTTCGTCATTGCAGACCAAGCTGCAAAGGCTGGAGAAGCTGATCGATACGCTCGACAAAACAGTTGCATCATTAAAGGGAGATGGAACCATGTCGGATAAGGATGTTTTCGAAGGTTTCAACGAAAGTCGATATGAAGATGAAGCCCGCGAGCGGTGGGGGGATGACCCCAAGTATGCCGAGTCGCAGGCGAAGTGGTCCAGTTATTCCAAAGAGCGGAAAGAAGCCATCAAGGCGGAGGGTGGGCGGCTGACGGTTCGAATGGTCAGTGAGAATCCCGATGCTTCCCCTGCTGACCCGGATGTCCAGGCTGCAGTAGGTGAGTATCATGCCTACCTCAATACATATTTCTACACCTGTGATATCAGCTTCCTGCGCGTCTTGGCAGATAACTGGGTCCAAGATCCTCGCTTCGCCATCAATTACGAGAGGGTCCGTGAGGGCGGGGCGGCCTTCGCGCGGGATGCTGTGCACATATACTGTGACCGGAACGAGTAGTCCATTAAGTAGAAGTAAGATGTGAAAAGGTAAGTACAGCTTATTCAAGAGCAGAAGCGCCAGCGAGGGCGCCTTTTTTTAATAGAACGAACAGATGTATATTAGAAAATATTGTTAACTTGACAATACAGTGTAATACATAGTATAATGCGAAGCATGATGAAAGAAAAAGAGCTGCATGAACTACACGCAAAGCTTACGCAGGAACTCCGCCGAGGCATCCTGGTCTTGGCCACACTCAGCCAGCTGAAGGAGGCAAAATACGGGTATGCGTTGATTAACAACCTGTCTGAGCGTGGACTGGACATCGAGCAGGGAACGCTCTATCCACTGCTGAGGAGGCTGGAATCCCAGGGGCTACTGCAGAGCGAATGGAATGTTGAAGGCTCGCGCCCTCGACGCTACTACGAAATCAGCCCGGCTGGTTCAAGCTTGCTGGAATTGCTGATAGCGGAGTGGGGAGACCTGACGACTGTAATGGATGGACTGCTGGACGGAACATCCATGAGAGGAGAAAACAATGAGTCTGATTGATCGATATGTCTATGAGGTTGGGCGGCATTTGCCGCGCAAGAACCGGTCTGATATCCAAGTCGAGCTGCGTTCCTCCCTGATCGATGCATGGGAAGACCGTGCGGGTCAGGAGCCGACCGAAGACGAGGTTGTTGAGCTGCTTAAAGCGTTGGGTCCCCCAACAGCGGTGGCGGCGTCCTACTATCCCGAAGGACAATACCTGATCGGCCCCCCGCTATACCCGTTATTCCGACTGTTAGCCGGAATCGTTTTGGCGGCGGTGCTGGGAGCGCAATTGCTGGCTTTGGGGGTTGGGTACTTTATCGCTCAAGAGCCAATTGCCCCTA
>DAOUTT010000252.1 GCA_030668545.1 Anaerolineales bacterium
ATTCTGCGGGACGAATCCACCTCGTCTGGACGGAAGCCCTCGCGGGCGATGCAGGTGATTCCGCCATCTTTCATCGCTCCTGCCTGGATGGTGAGTGCGGCGAAACGGTGGCCCTATCCAATGCCGGAGCTGCTTGCGGCGGCGATAAAAACATCACCCCAACAATCGCCATCGACGCGAATGACACCGTCATGGTCGTGTGGAATAGCGGGGCCGATAATCTGGCTTTCCTCAGCTGGGAGGCTAACGCAGCCCCCCCCGATTCCCAAAGCTGCGCCCTGGTTGAATGGAGTGCAACCGCAACAAATCCGCGGTTGGCCGCCCACCCCGACGGAGAATTCGTGCTGGCGTTTGATGATGGAGCAGAGATATTTATGGCCTCCACGGATGCCACCGCTTTTTCGGTGAACTACCAAGAACCAGGCCGAGAACCCGAACTTTTCATCGACCCCAACGGGGTGGTACATGCTGCCTGGTGCGGAATTGATGGTCAGGTTAATTACCGTGAAGAGGGCTCACTGACCAAGACCATCCCCTCGCCAGTCTGTCTCAATCGTCCCGCCCTGGGACAGGATGCTGATGGAGTGATCCACGTGCTTTGGCACGCCAATCAGGCCGAGCTGCCTTCCGGTGTAGTGATTGACAGCAACTTGATCTATGAAAGCCGCCTGGTTTCCGACGCCTGGACGACCCCGACGATTGTGAACCTCTCAGCACCGTCCGCACAGCCCGCAATCTCCACCAGTGCAGCCGGTATACTGCACCTGGTTTGGGATGATTTGCAGGAGGGGGTCAGCCGGGTTAACTATGCCAATTTCCGCGTATATGAGTGTTCGCAGGCTAATCTGAATGAGCAGGGTCAGTTAGCGCTGGCAGTGGCTCAATCCGGCGATTACCGCCCCACAGATGATCTCGTGCCCTTCTGCAACAATCAGTTTGACAGCCTATTGATACTACCCAAGGCTGACCCGGCCTACAGCGACAACCCGCCGACGCTCAATGGCGCTTTTGATGATGTCTCCGCGTTGATTCAAACGGCACGCTACGAAGTCTTGCTCTCGACCATGTGGTACGAAACCGATGATACCGGCACTAGCCCCGGTGCGGTTCTGGCAGAGGGAGTTAAGAAGCTTTACGATCAGGTCAAAGCGAATCCAGATCAGTACCCGCGCGGGATGACCGTCCGAATTCTATTAGACAATCCTCCAGAGTTTGCCCTCTCGAGATTGGTTACCCAGGTTTGGAATGTCTTCCGGCATATGCGCTACGCTGGCCTGACGACCTTGGATGATCCGGAGATCGGATGGAAAATGGAAGTCGCCAATTATTCAGGTTCCTTGCCTCATGGGCATACGAAGATTGTGGTTATCGATGGCAAAACTGCGGTGGCTGCCGGGTTCAATTATCAGCATAAACACCAATCGAAGGACCATCCCTCTGGTAAAGGCAACGATGATTACGATCTGGGGCTGCAAATGACCGGACCGGTGGCCCAGGTCACGCAGCTTTCTTTCGATGATTTATGGTCTGGCTCCAACCGGATCACATGCCCCGATTTAGATTCTGATTCTCCCCTTTGGTGGATCAGCTGTGAGCGTGAGTTTGCTACCGCCCAGCATGTTCCCGAAGTGAAGAAATATTACCTGGGAGAATCGAACGCCAACGCTTTTGCCCTTCACAGAACGGAGAAGTTCAACGAATCGGATGTAACGGTTCCCAAGACAGTCTCCTCTGCGCAAGAAACCCTGGATGTTCTCCAGGTCAACTTCACCCTGAAAATGATCTGTGACTTGAACCTATTATTCGAAGTCTGTGATTTCCGCGACGCTTTGGGCTATATGCAAGCGATGATGCAAGCCGTTGAAACGAATCAGGTTAAAACTCGAGTCTTGATTAAATCCGGCCCTATCGAAGGGGTTGAGAGCAATATCGCAATAGCTGCGTTTCGGGATGCGTTAGAAGAGCGCGGCTTGAGTCATCTGGTTGAGTTTCGCTACTTCAATGACAGTGTGCACGCAAAGGCGGTTTTGATCGATAACCAGTTCTTGCTGGTGGGCAGTCAGAATTTCCACTACAGTGCTTTTGGAGATAGTGCTTTAACGGAATTCAACATCGGCACTGATGATCCCAATGCCGTCGCGGCCTTCCAACGTTTCTTCGAATATCACTGGGAGCGCGGCGATCCCGTTCCATTTGAGGAATAAGCTGCCAGTTTTACACCTTTGATCGCTTTCTCAGTACCAATTTTCAAGACCTGTTCAACTGGATGGTGGCGCGCATCTCTTAGGGCGCTCCTATACAACTCCACCGCGATCTTATGGGGCCTGTGCAGACCCTTTCGCTGCACATCGCGACCCACCACACGTCGTTCGGGGGCAGATGCCCGCCTCGATATTCCACTGGGTTGCGCATAGCGCTTAGCCGCATGGCCGACTTCTTGATATTTCTACGAATTGTGTTTAACACAGGAATGATTCCTGGGGAGATGGAAACATGACTTTTTCAGCTATATTTGCCATCATCGTAGGCGTTGGAATGATTGGCCAGTGGACTTTTTCGTTCGCAACTAAGCAGATTCCGGAAATTCAAAGTGAGCCAATTTGGATCTGGTTCTGATCTTCGGTGCCCTTATTGCGCTCGCAATCATGGCCGTTATTCTGTTTTTAGGCAGTACACACTAAGAACCACTCAGGGGAGCGGTCCCGAGCTTCTGCAGATTTTACGCAAGACTTAATGTATTATCGAAGTTGAGAACGGGCCGCTCCGCACACGTCACGTGAGGACTTCGCCCCCTAAACCCCTCTTCGCTTCGGGGGCGCTTGGCGATACGGGGATCTTCGTCATCTCGAATCGTCAGCTAATAAAGCGTATTAGACACTGCAAAAAGACCCGGAGGGTTAGGAATGATCGTCAGACTTTGGCATGGAAGAACCAACACATCAAAAGCCGATGAGTATGCTGAATTTATGAAAGAGAGAGCTGCGCCTGATTATGGCTCAGTAGATGGTTTAATGAAGCTATATTTTCTCCGGCGAACCGAAGAGGACGCAGCTCATTTCTTGTTGGTTACCCTATGGGATTCGATGGAGTCAGTGAAGAAATTTGCTGGGGAGCATCCAGAGAAAGCAAAGTATTACCCGGAAGATGATGCTTTCTTGCTTGAAAAAGAAGAAACATCAGCTCTGTATGAAGTGTTTTTTGAGAAGTAATGGACGCTTAACGAACGGGTGAAGGTAACCACAAGAAGTTAACGGGCTTCTCGCAAAGCATGTTGGTTTGCGTAATGCCGTCATTATTAAACAGCTACTCTTTACTGAGAGGGAATATCCATGATTACCAAGGATCAGGTCCTGGAGATCGGAACCTTTGTTAGAGACTATCTCAAAGAAAGCGCTTCTAGCAGCGACCAGGAGTGGGTACAATCCTTCCCGCGCGCCGCAGATCACCGCTGGCAACATACCCTGAATGTTCTCGCTAATGCGGAGAAGATCCTTGAAGGAGAGGGGGCAAGCGAAGAGCAGGCCAGTGTGGTCAGGGCAGCCGCACTACTTCACGACGTCTCTATGTTCACTTGTGATCATTCTGTTCACGGCAGGATCAGTGCTGAGATCGCCGAGGAGTACCTCTCCAAGCACAGCTATCCAGATTCGTTCATCCAAAAAGTATCGAATGCAGTTGCCGAACATGGCACTGATTTGGGTCCCATTCCGCCGGATGAGCAAGGTGAGTTATTCTCGTGGGAGGGTAGGGTTCTGCTTGAGGCGGATATCCTCGATAAACTCGGTGCGAGTGCGGTCACAAACGCATTGTTGTATTTTGGCGAACAAGGTTGTTTGGGCCATGAGGTTCGTCGTGATCTAGTAGGTGGAAAGGCTTTCGAGAGGGCTGATTTCTTCAGGGATTACATCTGGACCACGACTGGTAGGAAAATTGCGGAGGAGCGCTTCTCGTTCTTCCTCGAGTTCTTGGCCAGGCTTAAAGAAGAAGTTGTGGAAGTTGAAAT
>DAOUTT010000279.1 GCA_030668545.1 Anaerolineales bacterium
AGGGGTCTTTAACGGTGGGAGCAACTCCTCGCCGGAGGCGAGGAAGCGATCAATGCCAAGGTGGGGTAAGTGGGTTTTCCGATATCGGCCGAGGATTCCATCCGGTCCGGTTACGAGCGCTGTGTTGAAAATGCGGCCGCTGTCGTCCCTTTCAAGAGTTCCTACCATGATCGTTGCGTTCAGTTCTTTGCAGGCTTGCGATAATCGCTCACTCAGATGACCGGGGATGCTCTCGGCTACAGCCTGCGCCTCACTCAGACTCAAGTTATAGCCGGAGAGAGCGCATTCAGGGAAGACAACCAGATCGGCTCCGGCTGTCACCGCCTCTTCGAAGCTGAGGAGGATTGATTGAAGGTTCTTTTCGACTTCAAGTAATTCGGGTCTCATTTGTACAGCGGCGACTCGTTCCATAAGTGAACTGCCTTTCTATGAATCACTCCGCGATAACCGAAATATCCTGTACAGTATACTGGACTTGGTTTAACTCAATATTCAACAAAGTGCAAAGTTCTTCCCTGGAGAGGTGACCCTTGATAACGCAGCTACTCAATCTGGAACCATGGTGGCGATTTGCAGCAGCCCTGCTCATCGGGGCGCTGATTGGGTTGGAGCGCGAATTTGTCCAACAGAGGAGCGGCGAGCAGGAATTCGGTGGTATCCGAACCTTCGCTCTAATGGCGCTCCTGGGGGCGGTCGCGGCCTTCCTCACGGACCAGTATGGTCCCCTTATCTTTTTAGCAGTTTATTTGGGGCTGATCCTTCTTCTTTGGGCGAGTCTGCTGGCATCGTCGTTGCGGGGGGTCGAAGAGGGGATCACCACCGAGGTAACTGCACTGTTGGTGCCGCTTTTTGGGGCGATGATGATATGGAACCAGCCGGCGGTTGCAGCAGCGCTCGGGGTAATCACGGCGCTGATCCTGGCTTTGAAACCGCGTTTGCACGGAGTTGCCCGCCGCATGAGCGCCGAGGACCTGCGGGCAACGCTGGAGTTCTCCATTATAACGGCAGTTGTGCTGCCCCTGCTCCCCAACGAAGGATTTGGTCCTTTCGGAGTTCTAAATCCCTTCCAGATCTGGCTGCTCGTTGTTTTCATTTCCGGGATCGGCTTCCTGGGTTATGTGTTGATGAAATATCTTGGGCCAGAACGGGGCATTGGCATCACCGGGCTTCTTGGTGGTTTGGTCAGCAGCACGGCCACAACATTGAGCTTCGCCGGGAGGAGCAAAACGAATGCGGGGCTTTCTACTGTATTGGCAGAGGGAATCCTGATCGCATCCTGTGTGATGTTTCCGCGCGTGCTGGTTGAAGTTGCTGTTGTGAACCCCGAATTAGTGAGCCAGGTAGTTGTCCCTCTCGCAACGATGCTTATCGCTGGCGTGATCGCCGTTTACATATTATGGCGCCGCGGGCGCGCAGAAGAGAAAGCGGATCATGGGGGCGTTGAATTATCAAACCCGCTGCGGTTAAAAACAGCCATTACTTTCGGGCTTGTTTTCGCCGTCGTCCTCGTAGCGGTCGAGGCCGCAAACGAGTATTTTGGCAGCGCGGGCGTTTATATTGCCAGCATACTTGCAGGGATCACGGATGTCGACTCGATCACGCTGAGTGTATCTAATCTGTCATTGAAGGGTCTGTTGGATCCGCGGGTTGCGGCTATAGCCATCATCCTGGCGACGATCATGAACACAATAGCGAAAGCCGTAATGGCGATGGTCTTGGGTACCCCGCGGTTGAGACGCCTGGTTTCACGCGCGTTCGGGTTCGTGGTTCTAGCAGGCTTGATTAGCGGCGCAGTGATTTTTTCCCTTTGATAATAGCCATAAAGCCGGGAGCGATTCTCTTCAGCTCCCGGGAAGAGATATATTGGCGAAGTCCTATTGAAGCCGCTCCAGAATTGTCGCTGTAGACATGCCATGACCGATGCACATGACCTGCAATCCGTAGCGGGTGTTGTACATCTCGAGCTCATGGAGCAGTTTTGTCATTAAGACCGCACCGGTTGCGCCAAGCGGGTGCCCGTGGGCAATGGCGCCCCCATCCGGATTGACCTTCTCAGGGTCTGCGTGGAGTTCCTCAAACCAGGCCAGGACGACGGAAGCGAACGCTTCATTAATCTCAATAATATCGATCTGGTCGAGAGTCATTCCCCCTTTAGAGAGCACCATTCGCGTCGCCGGGATGGGTGCGTCGAGCATCAGCACCGGATCGGAGCCGATGACAGCACGCGCTACAATGCGCGCCAACGGCTTCAGATTGTTTTCGCGGACGGCGTCGGCGGAAGCCAGGAGCAGCGCCGCAGCGCCGTCGCTTATTTGACTGCTGTTTCCCGCTGTAACCACGCCGTCTTCTTTAAAGACAGGGCGCAAAGAGGCCATTTTCTCCCTCTCCGGTTCCATTCGGACCCCCTGATCAGTCGTGATCATTCGTGTCTTTCCATTACCATCGGTAACATGAATGGGAAGAATTTGGCTTTCTTGGCGACCCTCACGGATCGCAGCGCCGGCGCGAACGTGACTTTGGAAAGCATAATCATCAAGAGCATCGCGCGACAGGTGCCATTTCTCGGCCATTAACTCTGCGCTGAGGCCCTGGTGTACTAACGGGTAAGGAAAATCCTCCGGCCAGGACTCAGGCCAGTCCGCGCCGATTGGTTGATGAGACATCATCTCGATACCTCCGGCGATGACCAGATCCATATCTCCAACGAGAATCGCTTGGGCGGCAAAATGAACTGCTTGTTGGCCGGAGCCGCACATACGGTTGATTTGGATCCCCGGCACTTCAACGGGAAAGCCCGCCTGCAGAAGTGCCAGCCTGGCGATATTGGCTCCCTGATCGCCCATCGGCGTAACGCAACCGAGAATGACATCCTCAATTTGTTCATGGCGTAAGCCACTGCGGCTCAGCGCCTCGTTGATGACCCGGGCGGCAAGATCAACGGGAGCGATTGGAAAAAGATCCCCGCGGTCAGGTCTGCCTATGCCAATGGGTGTGCGTACGGCGGCGATGATGTACACTTCGTTTGCCATCTTTAGTCCCTCGGATCTATTCTGGGAGCGACGAGTCGCCCATCGTTTCGTTGGCACCAGCATAGGCGTAGAACCTGTGTGAGTCAATTGATCTGGAGACCGGTCCCGCTGATCAAAGGGAGTTAGAAGGGGCGATCACAATTCTGCACCTGAAAAATTCGGTTTTGAAGGTTGAAGTGATTTGGGTTTGATCGTGTGAAACTGGAGATATGTTCGATGATTGGAAGGCGTATTCTGGCATTGTCCATGGCTCTTGTCATATGTGCATGTAGTCGAACAGGGACTCCGCTGGCACAGTCATACGAATCGATCGACGACCTTTTGAATGCGCTAGATGATGCTGGCGCCGAGATTGTCACCATAAGTCTGGATGCGCCGCTTTTCGAGGTGGACTCACGGACGGTTATGCTGAACGGGGAAAAATCCGAGTTTTATGAATTTGAGAACGCAGACGAGCGCGAGCGAGGTGTTATTCACCTACAAGCGCTGCTCGAAGAAGCCTGGAAGGATACGGCGAACGAACTATCATCGGCAAGAATATGGTCGCATGACCGCCTGATTGTGGTGTACTTCGGGCGAGATGGAGGGACGATCTTGCTCCTGAG
>DAOUTT010000223.1 GCA_030668545.1 Anaerolineales bacterium
AGCTACACAGTGACGGTTAGGGTCATCGACGGCAGTGGTGCAGTCGGAACGGCAGACCTGAAAGTTACTGTGAAGAACCAGTTGCCCAGGTTGGAGAGCGATCTGCAGCCTGACCTCATTACCTACCGTGATCAGGCTGACTCGAGCCACGATGTTGATGGTGAGGCTGCCGACAAGATTGGCAAGTGGTTTATAGCCACTGCGGGTGAGCGGACTACATTCACGATCGACGTAGAGGACCCGGGCTCGGATGACCTCAATATCCGCTGGAGCTTCGGCGACGAGGTGACCTACTTCAACGCGGGCGATGAAGCCGATCCCTTCCCCAGCCCGTGGGGAACCTACCCATTCCATGTAATACACTCAGCTTCCGTTATCTTTGACAAGCCGGGTATACGCAACGTGAGAGTAGACGTCTACGATGATGACGGCGGAAAAACATCGATGTATTTCCAGGTGCTCGTGCGCGGAAAGGAAAGATGCCGTACCTCGCTGGGCTATTGGATCCAATACTTCAAGAATGAAAACAATGCGGAGTACAAAGGCGAACTACGTGCTCATTTGAGCATCCTGAGTGCATTTGTGACCTCATCATTTGGCGAATTCCGACCTGATGCGGTGAACGCGCTGGAGAGCTTTATCCTCGATGACATGGATCAAAGTGCGCGCGCTCGAGCGCAGCTGCTGACATCCTGGCTTAACTTCACCAACGGCTCGGTGGAGTGGGATGATGTCATCCGTGATGCGGATGGGAAACATGATTTACCCTACGCCGAGGTTCTTCGCGCGATCTTAGCCATCCTGGTTGATGGCAAAGCCTCGCCTGAGGAGTTCTCGCACGCCATCGAGCTGGCGGAGTCGATCAACTTGCGCCCTCACAGCGGTGCAGCCTGTCCGGTCTATGGAGAATAAGGCGAGATAATCACAAGGCTGATGACGACCGCTCGCCCATCCAGATGATGGGCGAGTTTTTTGTTCTGGTGCACGGCTCACTCGAGATGACAGGCTCCTCGCCAATGTTATTCTGAGGAGCACAGCAACGAAGAATCTCGTTCAATGTAGGAAGACTCCCAAGGTTCAAAAAACGAGATGCTTCACTTCGTTCAGCATGACATTAAAGTGCTAGATCCGGCTCCAGAGATGGCGCCCTCACGAGAAATATCACCGGGATTTCTCCGTCCCGCTTCGCGGCTCGCTTGAAATGACATCTTATAAAAAACTCACAATAGCACAAGCAACTTTAAACTGGTATAAAAACAGCGTGAACACCAAGGTGCAGCAGATAGAAATCGAAAATATTGTCGTTGATGTGACCCGTAAGAACATCAAACACATGTACTTTACTGTTTATCCACCCAACGGCAGAGTGCGAGTCTCCGCGCCGCGCCGCTTTGACGACGAGGCTATCCGCAAGGCCGTAACTTCGAAGCTACCCTGGATTAAACGCCAGCAGGCTAAGTTCGAAGGATGGGAAAAGCTATCGCCGCTGGAGTATGTCTCCGGGGAGAATCACTACTTTCAAGGTCAGCGCTACTTGCTGAACGTCATCTATCACGACGGCCCACCGAATGTAGTTATTCATAACAACGCTACACTCGACCTTTTTGTGCGGATAGGAAGTGACGCCGAGCTACGCGAGCGCGCCCTCATTGCCTGGTATCGACAGCAGCTTAAGGAGGCCATTCCTCCCCTTATTGCCAAATGGGAGACCATCATCGGTGAGGATGTGGCTGAATGGGGCGTGAAGCGAATGAAAACAAGGTGGGGCAGCTGCAACATCAAAGCTCGGCGGATCTGGTTGAATCTGGAGTTAATCAAGAAACCCGGTTGCTGCCTGGAATACATCATCGTGCATGAGATGGTGCACCTGCTAGAGCGTCTTCATAATGACCGTTTCGTGACTTACATGGACGAATTCATGCCCCAATGGCGGCGCTACCAGGATGAGTTGAGCAAAGCTCCACTGGCGTATGCGCATTTGGGTTATTGACCGCTGACCGGATGAGATGGAATCCACGACGGTTTATGAGAGCAGGGCTGCCTGAGCACCGACCATTGGAGAGGATTCCGAATAAATTTTACGCGGCTGGATAGCTAATGAAGGTCCCGAACAATTTCCTGGATCGAGCATGGTTACGTCATCGGGAATACAGCCACCAGCGTCCAGCTCAAGAATAAAGCACCGCAGATGGCGTATGGCCAGCTACCGCGAAGACGAGCGGTTGCCAGTTCCACCAGCCCGAGGATGACAGGTAGGAGAGGCAAGACGAGGATGAGCACATAAAGCCCCGGGATCAAACGCATGGATAAAACAAAACCGACGGCGAGTAGGATGCTGTGGCTGATCCACCCTGCGAAACGTCGCAGAAATCCTTCGCCGCGCAGGGTCTCGGCGATGGCCAGGAACCATGGTAAGGTGAGCAGCACTCCAACTAGCCACAAAATCAACCGCTTTGGAATGAGCAGCCAGGATATCCAAACGAAATTGGATAATAATCCCACCCCCAGCCAAAGGACGGCGAAAGCCGCCAACCCGCTGAGTAGGAAACGCGTCGAGAAGGGCGAGAGACGAAAGCCGAGCAACGCCAGGCTGATAAATCCCGCCAGCCCGAACCAGACCAATACATATCCACCGACTACCAATCCCAATGGGGCATCCAACTTAACCCCCAGCACATTAAGGATCCAGAGAAGGATCGAAGCGCTAATAGCGCCGCCAACCGGAGCGAAAAGCCGCCTCCATAAAGTTTGAGGCGAGTGCTGTGTGCTAGATGTTTGATCCAAGAGCGGTGTGAGTGCCCAGCCAATAAGCAGCACCCCGACTATTCCAAGCCCATACCAAACCATGCGCCGATCGCGATGATCCACGGCGCCGGGTTGTTGACCGAAGGTGTCGTCCAACCAATCCCTGGCGACTACATGACTATCGGTTTTGAATAAGATGGAAATATGCTCGACGCCGGGAATGACTCTTAACTCACGCGCATTTCTCACGTTTGGGTCGCCGCCAGCTCCACCAGCCTCGGCTAGTAATTGTTCAGCATTTTCTACGAACTGGGGTTCCAGATCCCCTGCCATCAGCAGCAGATTGTTTGGTAGGCTGGGTGTCACCGGTCGCGGTCCCGGAGATATTGCGATTGTGGCCGCCGTGTCTGGGTGCTCGACCCCAAACGAGAGCGCTACGCCACTGCCCATCGAGTGGCCCAGGATGGCGACCTGGTCACTCGTCACGAAACCGTGCGCTCGGGCCGTTTCTAACGCTGCTTCTGCGTTCGCGAGCAGGGCATCCGTTGCATTATCTTGTGGATAAGGTCTTGGGTTCCTGCCGTGGCCATCGAAATCCCAGGCAACTACGATATAACCCGCATTTGCCAGCGGGAGAGAGAAGCCGCGCATGAGAAGCTCGGAACCGGCGAAACCATGGCCGACCAGGACGACCGGTCGCGGGTCACCCGCAGCTTTTAATGGGGCGAAGATCGTCACCGGTGGGTCGGAATCGGGTATCTTGATGATTTCGAGGTCCTGTCCAGCGCTTAGTATCTGCGTGAGCGAGAGCAGCACTAAAATAGAACCGGTTGCCACAAGAACCCAAGATGAGGTTTTCATCTGCCCTCCCAGTTCAAGTGCCGTGACGGCGTAGTCGGCGCACCTGGTTGTTCCGAAGCGAATATTCCGCGATTTGTGTTGGTGTATCTTCGCGCAAATCAGGTTGGATTTCAAACCTGTCAGAACCAGCTCCTTTCTTCCAAGGAGCCATCCGTAAAAATGCATGGGTTGCTTCTGATCCCCCCAGGATCGTGGCGTTGTCGAATTCCTGCGAATACGCTATGCTCACAAGAAATATGTCGGCTCGTTGAGAGGAGCGCTGCTGTGAAAACACGCTGGATGATGATCCTACTTCTCGTTTTATTGCTGACCCTCACCGGCTGCGATACGCCCACTGATGAAAATGACATATCCACCTCTGTCGCGGCGACGCTCGTATCGATGGACGAGACTCAGATGGTAGAGCCTGTGGACCCGATCCCACCAACTGCCACACTTGACGTAGTCGAAGATCCCACGTCGCCCCCTCCAACTGAAACACCTGCACCAGTTACGGATGAAGAGGCGATAAAGGCTGCGATGAATGAATATCTGGATTCGCCTGTTGATGAGTCAACCATCATTGTTTCCGAGATTGCGGGTGACCTCGCTCGCGGCGGCCTCCAGGGTGCGTATTTCATAGCAGCAAAAGATGGTGGCGAGTGGATTATTATTTACGCCGGGCAGGCCACTCCGTACTGCAATTTAATCAATCCCTATGGGTTTCCAGTTGACTGGGTGCCTGAGTGTCTGGCTGACGACGATTCACTCGTCGTACGGACCGAAGCGGATGTCGATGCCGAGATCGCC
>DAOUTT010000295.1 GCA_030668545.1 Anaerolineales bacterium
CCTGCGAACACATGGGGTATAGTGACACACTCGCATTCACGTCGTAATGCATAATGATCCAACTCATGGTTTAATTCCCTCTTCATGGCAGGGAAAACTTGGATAGTAATCAAAAGGTGGTTTATGTCATTCCACCCCCACATTGTAAAAAAGAATAAGCCAGGTCCTTGGTTCCTCGTTTCCACGTTTTTCGCTGCACTCACCATCGGGTCCTGCTCTGCCTTTCCAGGAATTATTCAGAATCCCGACCCACAACAGACCCAAAGCCCAACAACCCCAACCGCTATCCCTTCCAGCCCCACGCCCGCTCCTGAAATCGGTCTACTTTCCCTTAATCTAATCCCGGGGCAAACCCCGGATTCGTGGCAGGTGATTGGACAGTTGATCAACGAAGCCGAGTTCCCACTTGGTGCAATTTCGGTCACAGTTACTCTGCTCGGGGTAGAAGGGGTTGAATTGGATAAAGCGACAGTGCCGGCGGTCCCCGCCAGTCTGTTGCCAGATGAAGAGGCATTATTCGCAATAGATTTTGAGGGGACCTTAGCCGTGGTTGACACAACCGCCGAGATCTATGCTGAGCGAATCCCACGCATTCGACGAGCCCAGGGAGAAATCCAGAATACAACCTGGCAGACAAACTCTGAGGGTGATACGGTGATCCTCGGGCAGATCACAAATCCTGGCATCTCTCAAGCAAAATTGCATGACCTCGCCGCTCTCATGCTTGATGAAAAACAGGAGCCGATTGGTTACGCTAATCTTGTGGCTTCTACCACCCACATACCCCCGCGTGAATCGGTTCCTTTTATCGCTTTAGCCGATGGGGAATTTGATCCTTATGACCTGGTCTTCTTCCTGGATATGGTTGTTGATACATCTCCTCCAGAACCGGATCTTCAATTTCTAGAGCCGCCAGCGCTCCAATTCACAGACCAGGGTGTGCCCTTCTTTTTAGGTTCCATCCACAACCCCTCCTCCGATTGGGTATGGGCTTCTGGCCTGCTCATTTTAGAGGATGAGGATGAACTAGTTGGGATAGCACCAATCAACCCCCCACTCCCCATTCAACCCGGTGGGATTCACTCCTTCACCATCCAACAATTTTGGGGGATCTCTCCTGAAATCCTCGCCTCCGAGGATGCGATGCACACGCTGAATGCCCACGCATCGATTGAAGGGGTTACCACCTTAGCTGCGGATGAAACGGTTTCGCTGCTAGAGCTAAATATTTCCCAATATGAGGCCCTCGGCTCAATCGTGTTCTTGCACGGGGTAATAATCAACCCTGGCGATACGCTCATCAGACAACCTTCCATTTATGCGACAGCGCGCAATGAAGAGGGGCTAATAATTTCGGCCGGATGGGTTTCCCCCGCCGAACTTCTTGAAGCCGGAGAGGCGAGCGATTTCGAACTGTCGCTTTTGTTACCGCGAGTGGCCGATCCAGCGATGCTCGAGTATGATGTGATCGCTTTCGGGTTGGTTGCGGATTAGATCGGCAGTCATCAGAGTCCATAATGGTTTCCCCTTGGGCGGCCCGAGCTTGAACCCGGACATCGGCCAAGATGCAAACATACGGTCACTCATCTGAGACTTAATTGAACAACGGATTGCTCTATCGCTTGACGACATTTTCTTTATCGCCGCCCGGATTTGGCGGGTTCCCTTTCGCAGGTTACAATTGGGGCGATACTCACACAGGAATTGAGCGTAGAAAGTGACAAAAAAACAGCCAAGAATACTCATTGTGGATGATGAACCCGATACCGTCGGGCTCATCGAATTAACGCTGCTTCCTGCAGGGTATGAGCTCTCACTCGCTTACAGCGGCGAAGAGGCGCTCAACAAGCTTCGCGATGAGACGTTTGATCTTCTTCTCCTCGATGTAATGATGCCCGAGATCACGGGTTTCGATGTTATCCGTTTACTCTCGGAAGAGAACAAAGCCATTCCCCCGATCATATTTCTGTCGGCCAAAGGTCAGCAAAAAGACATCGACGAGGGAAACGCGCTCGGCGCCGCAGGATATCTTGTCAAACCTGCCACCCGCGGCCAACTCCTCGACGCGATCGGTGCCGCCCTATACGAAGCAAAAAGATAAAATGGAATCCGTTGATTACAATCTCGATCTCTTCGAAGCGATGCTGGATGAGCTCGAAGATTTTCTCCTCTCAGCGGATATCTTCTGGCCCCTGACCAAACGCTCCAAACCTGAATCGTCCCCCTACCCCCGCCTCAGTACGGGGGCATTATTAGTGACCCAGGACGAATCCCTGGCACAAGAAGCTGAGATGAACACCGACCAGAAAGCACGGCATGCTGAATTGCAGCGCCAATGGAAGGGGATTCTCAATAAGTGGCGCAGTGCACTCGGGCGCAAATCAGAACGAGAAATGGGGATGCGCTTGAATCTGTGGCGAGCATATCTCTCCGACCTGGAAGAAGGAAAAGCTTCACATTTTGATTACGATCGAGAGACACGAAACCGAGTCCAGTTTACACGTCTTCGAACGCTCTCTGCGGGCAGCAGCAAGACTCTCAAGATGGAGAAAACGATTCGCTCCCTGGATGCTCGGCTGCTCAACTTGACCATCGCCAGCGAGTTCATCTGGGACGATCGCTTGCGTGAGACCTACCCAGAAAGCGATTTCGGGTTTCTCTACCGACAACCACGAGAGAACAGCAAATAATTAGCGCTATGATATCAAACTCACAGGCGCCGGATTTACCGGCGCCTGTTTTCATTATGGCAATAATTTGTTGAATGCAATCGTAATGCGCAGCCCTCACACAGGAGTCATTACTTCGCGTACTCGACAGCGCGTGTCTCGCGGATGACCGTGACTTTTATCTGCCCTGGGTACTGCATCCCCTCTTCGATCTTCTTGGCGACGGTACGCGCTAGGCGCGTTGACTCAAGATCGTCGATATCTTCGGGGCGGACAATTACACGGATCTCTCGCCCTGCTTGAAGCGCAAAACACTGTGAAACGCCGTCGAATGAATTTGCGATCTCTTCCAACGACTTGATGCGCTTAACATATTGTTCAAGACTCTCCCGCCTGGCTCCTGGTCGAGCGCCGCTGATCGCATCCGCTGCCTCGACAATCACCGCCTCAACAGATTCTTGATCAATATCACGGTGGTGGGCTTCGATGGCATTAACCACGATTGGATTGACGCCATAGCGGCGGCAGAAATCCGCTCCTATTGACGCGTGAGTCCCCTCCACTTCGTGGTCCATCGCTTTGCCGATGTCGTGAAGCAGCCCGCCAGCCTTGGCGATTTCTACATCTGCTCCCAACTCCGCGGCGATCACTGCCGCGAGCTGAGATGACTCTAGCGCGTGAGCGAGCTGGTTCTGGCCATACGATGTGCGGAACTTCAAGCGGCCAAGCTTCTTAATAATCTCC
>DAOUTT010000062.1 GCA_030668545.1 Anaerolineales bacterium
ACCAATCCGATAACCTGGAACAGCACCACTCTGAATGGACGCGTCTCCTGGAGAACTTGGGAATGTCTACAGAAAGGCGATCTTCCAGAGTGGATGACCTGGAACATTATCTAGATCGTAACGAAGCTTATATCGAAGATTGGGCAGAGAGGAGCGGCGCGTGAACGGGATGATTGAGGGTGGTGCGAAGAAACATTTCGTCGCTGTGGCTGGCAATATCGGCGTTGGCAAATCAACGCTTGTCGAACTACTTTCGAATCGTTTAAGCTGGGCACCGTTCTACGAACCCGAAGGGGAAAACCCTTATCTCGCTGATTTCTACGCCGATATGACGGCCTGGTCTTTCCACTCCCAAGTTTTCTTCCTCACCCGCCGGCTCCTGGCGCATCGTCAATTATGTGATCATACGACTTCTGCGATTCAGGACCGCAGTGTATATGAAGATGCGGAGATCTTTGCCCATAACCTCTTCCTTCAGGGGAACATGGTTGAGCGTGATTATCAAACCTATCGCGACCTTTATCTCGTCCTTACCCGATTCCTACCGCCCCCAGATCTGGTTGTGTATCTGCGGGCCTCTGTGGACACACTGCTAACCCGCATCGCTTTTCGAGGTCGCGACTACGAACGATCGATCAAGCCAGAATATCTCACCCGGTTAAATGCTCTTTACAAGTCGTGGATTGAAGACTTCACCCTCTGCCCTGTGCTCACCGTCCCTGCTGACGATCTTGATTATGTTGCTCACGGCAGCCACCTCGATCTAGTTGTCGAAAAAATCAACCACAAATTGGCGGGGAAGGAGGAAGTTGTCTTCGGCGAGGAGGAAGTCGCGCGCGTCAATGGCTTGATTAAATAGGAAAACTGTTATCCCTAATCATACTTACCATGAACCATGATTTCATCTTGAGTTGCATAATTATTCGATTATAAAAAAAGAACCCACTTGTTGGCGGGTTCTTTTTTCCTTTGTTGGATAGGATTATGCCCAGCCCTGACCTTTTAGAAATTTGGTGATTACTGGTATTTCCGTGTAGTTCCCCTTATAGGCATCATATGCAGGCCATAGGGTTGCGAACCAGAGCAATGGAGCGCAAATCCCTGCAACCCCAAATGTTATAGCGACGAGGATAATGATTAGTACCCAAACCGCAATGTTTAGCGCGATCGACTGAACGGCATGGAATCGCAGGAAGGGGATATCTTTCTTGTCCTCCATAAACAGGAGAACTAAAGCAATAATCGGAATGGGATAACCGAGTGCAGCCCACAATCTGTCGTCACTGGTTGTTTCATCACTGGTTGATAACGGTTGGTCTTCCATGGCTTCTATATCCTCCACTTCTAAATAGGCTCTTCACGGAAACAGTTTTTATTAGCGATCAAGCGAATAGGCAGATTCTCGCGATTTAAGTACTTATTCACGCCAAATTACACTACTTAACCTAACACCTCACCGCAAGATTAGGTGTGATCCAATGCTGCTGCTTGCGACCGGTACATGAATCCTATACAATGCAGAATGAGCGCGCCACTTATCGGGCGTTGACATTTCCGCTTCCATCTGAGAGAGCCCGATGGACATTCTTAAAGTCTCATCAGATTCACGCACTTCAGCTGTCGCTGGTGCAATCGCCGGAGTCGTCCGCGAGCACCAACGAGCCGAAGTGCAAGCGATCGGCGCTGGGGCCGTCAACCAAGCTGTTAAAGCAGTCGCCATCGCCCGTGGTTACCTTCAGGAAGATGGGATTGACATCGTCTGCCTCCCCGAGTTCACCACCGTCGATATCAACGGGAAAGAGCGCACAGCCATACGTCTCGTCGTCGAACCTCGCTGATGGATATTTCAACGCCTGAATATTGAATTTTATACATTGCTCTATTCCCAATAAACCATTGGGGAATTAAACATTTTATTAGACTTTCTTCCAAATTGTGTGAGTGACCAGGCGACTTTCCGTTACCCAGCTCCACGACATTATTAATTCGTAGGGGCCGACCCGCGTGTCGGCCCGCCTCCATTAAGCACCTGACTTCCCTAACCTCCCGCAGGTTTGAAACCTGCGGGAGGTTTACATCCATACCTCAAGGCGCAGGCTTCACCTGCGGCCGGAAGCAGAGCTTCTGCATTCCACATAAAACCAAGCACCCATCTCCAGCGCGGGGAGAAACACCATGGATATCCCATGAGGGCTGCTAAACGATTATTAAAGACGGGCCTTCGAACTGCAAAGTCGGATCGATCGTTGTCAGGGGGACAATGGGGGGGGGTAGAAAAGAAAAAGCGATTCTTTACTTCTGCAACAGTTGATCTATTCAACCATGCGCGCAAACCTCATAATTCTCGTCTTATCCCCCAGAGATCCTGGGCAGATCCAGCATTAAGGTCTCCAGCACCAACCGAACATTGGCATTCTTTTGAAGATCTCTTTTCGACTGTTCTAACTTGCCCAGAATCTCGCTGATTTGTTCCGGCGGGAGTGCACTCACCAGCATCTGTATATCTTGCTCCCGGTCTATGTTCCTCTGTTCGGCCGTCGCATCGTAGGCAAGCATCATCGCGTCCCGCCAAAGGCTAACCCAGTGCTCCAGAGCGCCAAGCGCCCTCAACCGTGGGTGCTCCCCGCCCCGCTTCCGTTCCTGTTCCCACGCTCGCGTCAATCGCTCGATGTGTTTAAACCGTTCGATTCGATCCGTCTTTATTAGGTTGATCAGATCTTCAAGATGTTCCGTGCGCTCATCCAGCAATTCGGGGTTTGAAGCGTATTGAAACGCCCACCCCGGCCTCCCGGCAGCCAGCCGTGCAAGCAGGGCCGCCTTTTCATGCCCCTCCCCGCGCTCCACCAATGCCTCTTCAATCTGATCGCGAGAGACATCCCTTAGCTGAAGGATTTCACAACGTGAGGATATCGTCGGCAGCAGGGTCTCCTTTGATTGGGCGGTGAGGAGCATGACTACTTTCGGCGCAGGTTCTTCGAGTGTTTTCAGCAGTGCGTTGGCAGCATTATCATTCGCCTCATGAAAACGGATCAGAAGCGCCACTCGTTTTTTCCCCTCGTAGGGAGACAATGCTAATTGATGCTGTAATTCGCGGACTTGTTCTACCTTGAGGATCCCACCAACATCCTCGGCCTCTACAATGTGAAGATCGGGAAATTGCTTACGCTGAATAAACTGACAGGCCCTACATTGACCACAGAACTCTCCTGATTTTTTCGAATCAGTGCAATTTAAAGCCTGTGCGAAGCGCATAGCAAGCGTCCTCTTGCCAACACCATCCGGTCCGGTTATGAGATACGCATGTCGAACTTGATCGCTAGCGATATGCCTACTGAGCAAGTTCACCGCCCACTCATGTCCGATTAATTCCCAGTTCATAGACACCATTTTATTCCGCCCATGGTTTAGCTACAAGTAATCATGGCATAATAATTAATAACCGATCGGAAGATCACTCGATCCAAGCGACTTGATCTATCAAGGTTTGTCGCGGTATAAACCCTGTTATGGATCTCTCTGCGCCTGATTTCATGCTTCGTGACATTCCCATTCAAGGTGATTTAATCCTCGCACCAATGGATGGTTTCTCGGACGTTCCCTTTCGAACGCTTTGTCGTCGCTTCGGATCTTCGATGAGTTACACGGGGTTTGTTAACGCCATCGCACTTTTACAAGGTGATGAGCTAGCCTGGCGCGACCTGGACTTCCTCCCCGAGGAACGTCCGATTATCTTCCAGATCTTCGATCAATCAGAAGAGAATCTTCTGGAGGCTGCCCTGCGAATACAAAAGTTACAACCTGATGCTATCGACGTTAACATGGGTTGCTCATCGCGAAGAGTATCCAGCCGCGGGGCTGGCGCGGGTTTGTTGCGTGATCCAGACAAAATCGGGCGGATCATCCATCGTTTAACCGCTGCTTTAGATGTGCCTGTCACCGTAAAGATACGGATTGGCTGGGACCAAACGAGCTTAAATTACCTGGAAGTTGCACACGCCGTTGAAGACAATGGCGGCGCGCTCATCGCTGTTCACGCCCGTACGCGAAATCAAGGCTATCTCGGTGACGCCGATTGGGACACAATTGCAGAGATTAAATCTGCAGTTACGATCCCGGTTATCGGGAACGGAGACGTACAAACACCCCAAGATATCGAGCGCCTGAAAACTTCGACTGGATGTGATGGCGTGATGATTGGACGAGGTGCGATCGGCAACCCCTGGATTTTCCAGAGGATTCCGAGTGAGGCGCCTCCCATCGAGGATCGCATCCTAATTATGCAAGGGCATCTCGATCACATGATTTCCTATCACGGTGAAGAGCTTGGGATCATCCGCTTTCGTAAACACCTCAAGCGCTACCTCGAACCGCTGTCGATCACAAAAGCAAATCTGCGCCCAATGTTGACCTGTGTAGACAGGCAACAACTCTCAGGCCAACTGGATGCGCTCAAACACATTTATGGATAGCTCTGAACACAGTGACGGATAGAGCAGCACGTGTACCGCTCTTGACCTGAGTTTGCGACAATCGATCCAATATCGGTGATAGTTATCCATGCAGAGCCGCGGAGCGCAATAAAGGACCCAGTGTATAATGCCATCATTCTTCTCCTGAGGCACTAAATGGCAGATCAACTTCAAACCCTTCGTAATCTTCCTGCACTCTCCAGAATTCGCCGCAATCATGCTCTTGAACATGCGACGATCCACATTCTTAGCCAGCAGTTTCCAAATCACAGGTTTATTGGCCGATCCAATACCCAGGGCTTTTTCTTGTACGGGGATGTGTCTATCGAAGTGCTGGAGTCAGCAGTTCAGGAAGCACTCCGCAGACTTCGCAATGGCGAACACCAACTAGCAATCCACCCCAACTGCGGAACAAATCTCGTGACCTCCGCGATTCTCGCAGGCACTGCCTCCTTCCTAACATTAATGGGCAGCGAGAATGAAAACTGGCGTCGTCGCGCTGAACGCCTTCCGCTCGCGATCGCGGTCTCTCTCTTCGCCTTGATCGTTTCCCAACCTATCGGTCTCTCTGTTCAACAACACATCACCACACAAGGTGATCCTGAGCAGCTTGAGATTCTTTCGATACGGCGTGTCCATTCCAATTCCAATCCTACCTACCACATCCTTACGAAGAACTGACGCGATGACGAAACCTCCCCCGAGAGTCTATCTTCTTGTTGGCGATGATCGCTTTGCAATCACTGAATTTGTTTCCACATTGCGCAGCAAAATCGGCGACACAACAGTCGCAGATATGAACACGCAACAGTTCTCTGGGGACCATCTTGACCGCGGCGCCTTCGAAGAAGCCTGCATGTCAGTTCCTTTTCTCTCCTCGCGCCGGATTGTTGTCCTTGACAATGCGCAGGATGTCCTGAAACCCAAGGATTCAAGGGAGTTCCTAATAGCCCTGCTCGAGCGTCTTCCTGATTCCACAGCGCTGGTCCTCATCGAGAATACTCAGGTAAGAGGCAGTAAATCTAAGAAGAAACCTTCTCCGCTCGTGTCTTGGGTTGATGCAAATTCCGATCATGGAAAGATATGGCGGTTCAGCTCACTACACGGTGCGCAATTCATCTCCTGGGTTCAGGAACGATGCCAATCACTAGGTGGTTCGATATCTGCAGACGGCGCCCGTCTGCTTGCCGAATCAGTGATGGATGATCCATATCTGGCCCAGCAGGAGATCGTCAAATTGCTGGACTACGTTAATTATGAGCGCCCAGTCGAGTTGGTGGATGTTGAAATACTAACGCCCTTCAGGGGTCAGACGAACATTTTTGCGATGGTCGATGCGGTCGGAGAGCGGCGCATGAGTGACGCTAATCGTTACCTTCACAGCGTCCTGTCGGAGGAAGACTCTTTCTATGTATTTGCGATGATTATCCGTCAATTCCGGTTACTCATCCAAGCGCAATCTGCCCTGGAGGAGGGGAAAGAGATTGCCAGCGTTCTCAACCTCCCAAAGTTCGTCGCCCAGAAGATCACCTCGCAAGCACGAGCTTTTAGCGACTCAGAGCTCGAACGGATCTACCATGAATTGCTTACCATCGATATCTCGGCGAAGAACAGTACGATCAACTTAGATGCAGCGCTGGAGGGGTTCATAGCTGCCACCTCAAACCAAGCGTAAGCGTTTACGATCCTCCTTTTTCCAAATCTTCTCTAGCTCACAATGATTTCCACAGCGAATATGACTGCGCGGACTCCTCACAGACATTGCGCTCACTTCTTCGAAGTGCGCCCTCTTTCGCCCATCCCAATATAAAAATGATCGGGCAAGACAGAAGAACTGGTTCCAATTTTCAGTGAGCCCACATGCCCCGGGGCCTCTTGCGGGAGTGTCCTCGGGTTGACCAAACAAACGTTTGGTTGCCGTCCATATTTCTCGCTATAAAACCTGGATGCACGCTCAATGCGATCCCCAAATTTAAGTTCTCGATTGCCGTCAAACCACAACATTCCCACTCTCACGCTCGCCTTCCCTTTCTCCCGGTGAGGGATTCCATGCGCCAGATCCTTCGATTGAGATCGAATGAAACACTGCAATGAAGGCCATCTGCCGTAATCAGTTGGTATCGTTTTCTCTCTCGCACCTTGCTGCCCCTTCGTTCTACATCTGACCGATACCCCTCAATGGTTCGAACATAGTGCCGCCGGCCTCGCCAGGCGAACTCTAGCGGATGCGATTCCCCGCTCGTCTTGAGGATGCGAATTGGTTCGCCAATACCCATTGCTCTCATCAATCAGACGCTCCTATAACCATCACGCACATGCACTTTTGCACATCGCAATTTGCAGCTCTAGAAATCAACAATCACCGCAATATATACATTCCAACGGCTCATCCCACCATCCAGTTCTTACATCGATTGGGAAGAAGCGCTTGCGCTCTTACCCTCTCCCCTTGCATCATTCTTGCCAGAGTTCTATTTCAAGTAAATTTCGAGAGGCGATGATGATATTTTCAGTTTGTCCATCCATTTATTCGCACCCATCGCCCGTGTATTTCCATACTCGAGATCGGATCCGTTTCAGATCCACTCATCGCCAAGCCCTTCACGTCCAATCGCTTGATACCCCTCACCCGTTTTGCGCGAGTCGTACGGCGGCGTCAAGGTCATGGACATTGAGCCAGGCGACTTCGACAAGACTTGCGACCGAGCCCACCTTGAAGGTAAACCGGCCATCAAATGCCGCCCCACTCCCGTTGTGCGGATATGCCCTCGCCTTTACAAGCCCCGGCAAATGCTGCAGGGAAGACTCAATTGATTGCAGTGGGGGGCGATAGGCTGCGACCACATGAACGCCTGCATCCTGACCATCGTCGATGACCGTCTTTAACAAGCCGATTCCTTCCTCTCCCGCTGCCCGCAGCAAGCGGTTTAGATCGTCGATGAAAAGAACCAGATGCGGTTTGTTAAAGTCCGAGAAACGACGTTGCTCGATCTCTTCACATACCCAAAGCAGGAGTTCTCCAGCGCAGCTTGCGTCCGTTGCAACGGCTGAGAGCGTGTGCGGCAGCGCATCCAGAATCGCAAGCTCACGACCACCTAGATCGATGCCGATGAAGTTCACTTCGGATCGGCGGCTGGTTAGCGCGAGCGATACAAGAACGGCCCGTAAGAGCTCGGATTTCCCGGCGCCCTTCGGCGCGGCGATGAACATACTCCAGGTGTTCTTGCGCGTGAAGTCCAGCAGCAAGGGTCTTCCATTCGCTTCCATCCCGACGACTGCCTGCAACGCATGCAATCCACCTAAGGAATGCATCAACGGGAGCAAGCGCAGTTCCTTGCCGCGCGAGAACGCAACCTCAATCGTTTGCTCTTGTGCTTCCCAGATATACCTGACGTCGACGCCGCCCAGCGACGCGGACACGTGTTCCATCGCCTGCATGAGGTCATCCGCTCGCAAACCGATTGCCGGGGCGAGGTGGTAACGGACACGATCCTCTTTCACTATGCCTCCACCCACACGCGCGGGCACTTGAATTTCGTTCAGCGCCGACTCAATTTGATCTGCCTGTTGTTCTAAATACGCCTGCTTGTAGAACGCCCCTTCCATATTCCACCTCCAGCGCCCCGTCCGGTTGGTTTAGAACGGGTGTTCTATTCTAGCAGAACTTATGTTCTATTGTCAAGTCGATGGCTGGTTTCCGAACACATCTCACCTATTCCAACTCTCCCCTGGAATATTTGAACCGATTGAGCGGGTGAAGTTTGTGCTACAATCCTGATTGTCGTGGATGAGAATGAAACTCCGGTTGATATCCGGCCTTCCCCCATTGCTGGAACCTGGTATCCAGGCAGCGCAGATGCACTCGCCCAATCGATTGATCAATATTTAAACGCCGCTACTATCCAGCCCCTGGACGGCGATGTAGTCGGGATCATCGCCCCCCACGCGGGCCACCGCTATTCGGGTCAAGTTGCTGCATATGCCTTCCGACATCTGGAAAACCTCACGCCCGAGACGGTCGCCATCATCTCGCCGCTGCACACCCCTGTACAAGGTCGAGTGTTGACCAGCGGGCACGATGCCTATACAACCCCGCTCGGAGCCATCCCGGTGGACACCGAGTCGCTAAACAGATTCCGGGAAAACTTAGAACAGGACTACGGGATCGAACTGGTACAAGTACGGAACGACAGCGAACACTCACTCGAGATCGAATTGCCATTCCTACAACGGGTGTTTGATCATCCATTCCGGTTGCTTCCCATTATGCTTCACGATCAAGGGCTAGAGGCTGTTATGGCTGCTGGCCATACACTGGGAAAAATACTAGAAGGGACGCGGGCGGTTATCGTTGCCAGCTCAGACCTCTCGCACTTTTACCCTGAAGCTGTTGCTAAACGTCTCGATTCTGAAGTGCTTGCCCGTATCGAGGCTTTCGATCCAAAAGGGGTTCTCTCCGTAGAAGAGAAGGGAACAGGATTCGCCTGCGGACGTGGCGCAATCGCAGCCGCCCTCTGGGCAGCCCAGGATCTCGGCGCGGATAAAGCAAAGATCGTGCAGCATGCGACTTCCGGCGATGTGACGATGGACTTCGATTCTGTTGTCGGCTATGGCGCCGCCGTCATCTATCGTTAAGCATTGCTTCGTCACCCCACCCATCCAAGCTTGATGGATGGTAAACAGAGGATGCCGCGAATAACATATGCAGATCCGTCAAATCAATAGGGTAAAGAATGAATGAAGAAATTTTCTATAACATTTTAAGATTAGGCGCCGTATTGCTTCTGGTTCTCGCCAATGGC
>DAOUTT010000061.1 GCA_030668545.1 Anaerolineales bacterium
CCGAACTGGCGCGCCTGAATTTCCCATTCCTGTGCGCCTATGGCGCTATCAGGAACAAGGCGGTAGGGCATGATGACTTCGAATGTAAAATCACCATTCTCGTCCGTCATCAAGATCAGGTACTCCCCTTCGTGACGCTGGCGAAATTCGTTATTGAGTGGATCGGCCCACCAGATTTCGGTCTCGGTATTCGGCAGGAATGAAGTGCCGTGGATAGCAAGCGAGGTCCCTGGAGTGCCATCTTGTTCAGAGAGTACGCCACATTGAGGCTCGATCGAGAGGTAGGGTTCCCCAGACACTTCTTCTGGAACCGGGAGAAGTGTATCTGTGCAAGGAACCTGCACAGGTGTCTCCGCAGAGATAATCTGTTCTTCGCGCGAGATCGCTCGTTCCCACGGCCACATGATCTGCTTCAGACGTGGCCCGGCTTTGGTCACTTCGGTCCCGAATTGGTAGAGGTCAATCTGTCCGATCTGCCATCCCATACCGAAAAAAAGAAGAAGCACAAGACCAAAGAGCACATTAGAGCCGCGAGTTCTTCGTTTAGCTACTCGATAGGCATCGATCGCAATCCACAGCCAGAGCAGCAACGTGAAAATGCCTACGCCCGCTAATATCGGCTCGAGCTGATATGTTTTTAAGATTTTGTCTGAAAACAAGATTTGGCGCCGTGCGATTTCATTAATGCGCATTAATTGGAGACCGATTATCGTGGCGAAGCTTGCAAAAAGCAGAAGCCCTCGACCAAACGCACCTGCGAGGATGTGTCCGATGCCTGGTCCGAAGAACGACACAAGGAAGGCGAGGAATGGTGGTATGAAACTTCCGCGCTGACCTTCTTTACGCATTACCGGAGGACCACTCACTGCTCACCTCCTGGGATCAAATCTTGACCAACACGAATGGCTTCCTCTCCATAGATCTCTTTGAATTCTTCGTCCGTCATCGCTTGGATCTCCGCTCGTGAACCTTGATACACCACTTCGCCGTCACGTAAGCCGATGACGCTGGTTGAGTACCGCTGGACAAGGTCGAGATAATGAAGACTGCAGATGATGGTAATTTTCTCCTCCTGGTTCAGCTTTTCCAGGTGTTCTAAAATGGAGTGCGCGAGAACTGGATCGAGGCTGGCAACGGGTTCGTCCGCCAGGATCATGTCAGGTTCCTGCATAAGTGCTCTGGCGATGCCGACTCGCTGTTGCTGACCCCCGCTGAGTTCATCGGCTCGTTTGTAAGCTTGATCGGTGATCCCCAACCTCTCGAGGGCGAACATCGCTTTTTCCGTATCCTCCACTGAAAATCGGTTCATGAGGCTGTGCCATGATGTTGTGTAGCCAAGTCTCCCCGCGATTACATTCGTCAGCACAGACGACCGGTTTACGAGGTTGAACAATTGGAAGATCATCCCGATGCGACGTCTCGCCTTCCTCAATTCTGCTCCCTTCAGGAGTGCGAGATCTTCCCCGTCCCAGAGAATCTCACCCTCTGTGGGATCGATGAGTCGATTTATACAGCGGAGCAAAGTGGATTTACCGGAGCCACTGAGCCCGATCACAATCAGGAATTCTCCATCGGGCACAGTGAAGCTGACATTTCTAAGCGCCACCGTGCCATCATCATAGATCTTCGTAAGGTTACGTATTTCGAGCATCGGGCACTCCTAAGAAAAAAAGTAGGGGGACAAGGAACTTGTCCCCCCACACTTATCTTTCTTAGCTGCATCAACTCCTAGAAGAATTACTGGAGATCGGCAGCGTTGACGCCGGCAGCGTCGAGCAACTGTCGGAATGGATCATAGAACGCGTCGCCAAGTAGAGTGAGGGCAGTCCAGCTGTAAGCCTCATCAAGTGCAGCCTGTCCTTCTTCAGTCTCTGCGATGGCCAGCAACGCGGCATTCAGTGTGTCGCGCATTTCGCGAGACATGGCCGACGTATACTGTACGCCATCATTCGGGATGGCTACGGATTGATGGATGACCTTTACGACGTCCATTACGTCCGGATGCTCTTCCTCGATGGTACCGCGTGCATCGACGTAGGATGACCCTGCTTCGCAGTCGCCGTTGTACACACCGGCAACGGAGGCATCATGGGAGCCTGCGTCCACAGTCACGACCTCAACCCCGGCAGCCTTCAGGTCGATGCTGGGGATGATCCAGCCACTCGTGCTGAGTGCGTCTGCTCTGCAGAAGGTAACGCCATCCAAATCTGCGAGGGTCTCGTACGCACTGTCTGCATGGACGAAAATCTGCCCATTGTAGTTTGGGCTGCCAAAACGAACAGAGATGAGTTCAGCTTCGGCACAGCCCTGATCTGCGGCGAGGATGTACGCGAAGGTCGCCAGCGAGCCGACGTGAGCCTTGGGTGGGTCACTGCACATCGCTTCGATAACGCCAGCATACTCCGTGGCCACGAAAGTATCCACGTAGAGGCCGGTCTCCTCAAAAATCAAGTCCGCGACGGCTTCTGCGCCAGCCGAAACGCGCTCAGTTTCACCAGATGGAACGAAAGCCCAAATAATGGGGTTTTCCTCGGTTCCCAATTCTGGTTCGCTAGCACATGCTCCCAACGCCAGTGCGCCGATGAGCAGTATGCCGACTACGGCAAAAAGATATAAACGGTTTTTACGCATCGTCCTTCTTTCCTCCTCAAATAATTGTAGTGAGTAAATCGTTTGTCCTTCGTATTCAATTGCAGATTAGAAATTTATGGGATTCGGTTCACCTCCTCTTGATAAGTGATATTTCAGTATTTATGTTTACATGACGATATTAGCGCGAAATATGGCGGCTTGCAAGCAACTGGGGTCTTGTATCTTTCATATGCGGCGTTTACAATGTTTCCTCTATGTCTAAGACAGCTTACCAAGACGCCCTCGATTACATCTACAGCCATATAGATTACAGCATAAAAAGGACCTACCGCTATTCCGCGGAGGTTTTTGAGCTCCAACGGGTCATTGATCTTTTAGATGCGCTGGGAAACCCGCACGCACGAATAAAAGCGTTCCATATAGCGGGCACAAAAGGCAAGGGATCCGTGTCTGCGTTGATCGCATCGGTGCTGGAGGAGGCGGGGTACAAGACCGGTCTCTATACATCTCCGCATCTCTCACGTCTCAACGAGCGGATCATGATTAATGGAGAGCCAATTACCGACATGGACTTCGTTGAATTGGTTGAAGCTGTTAAGCCCAGCGTCGAGAGCATACCGGGCTTGACGGTTTTTGAAATTCTCACTGCGATGGCTTTCACGTACTTCGCCGAACAAGGAGTCGAATACGCTGCTGTGGAAGTCGGGCTTGGCGGGAGATTGGATGCAACGAACGTCCTCGCTCCAATCATCACTGTGATCACTTCGCTCTCTTATGACCATATGCATCTGCTCGGAGAAAGCTTGTCAGATATTGCCCGTGAGAAGGCTGGTATTATCAAGCCTGGGATACCTGTGGTTCTAGCTCCGCAGCAGTTCGAGGCGGAGCGGGTGGTTGAGACTGTTGCCGAAGCGGAGGGAGCGCCATTGATTCGTGTCGGTCACGATTGGCTGTATTCACCGGGCACCCATAATTTCGACGGCCAGACGCTTTACATCTGGCCGCGTGCAGAACAGCCGCTAATGGACGCTTTTGTAGACTCCGCGGGTGGTGATGAGTGGGCGCCACCGCGTTATCAAATACCTCTTCTTGGGCATCATCAAGTTGTGAACGCTGCCGTCGCATATGCAGCGATTGTAGAAGCAAGAAACTCAGGGCTAGATGTGAAAGAGGCTGATATTCAAGCTGGATTTCGGAGAGTATCCTGGTTGGGAAGATTCCAGATTCTCTCACGAGATCCGCTCATTGTCGCCGATGCAGCCCATAATCGAGACTCTGCGCTCAAACTGAGGATAGCGCTTGACGATTATTTCCCCGGTCAACCCGTCACCATGATCTTCGGCGCTTCAGCAGACAAAGACATCGAGGGGATGCTGACTGAATTGCGGCCAAGGGTTTCCCGCTTTGCCGTGACACAGGCGGATCATCCCCGATCCGAAAATCCAGAAGTGCTCGCCGGGTTTGCGCATAGCCATGGTGTAAGAGTTGAAGAATTTACGGGGGTTTATAAAGCACTCCAATGGGCGATGGTAAAATCACGTCCAGGAGAGGTGATTCTCGTTACAGGGAGTATATTTATCGTCGGGGAAGCGATCGAAACAATGAAGAAAATACAACTTGAAAGGGTTTAAACAGGCGTTAAAGATAAAATGAATTCTTGGTTTATTGACAGATGGCCGAATCTACCTCCTGAGTTCGGCGGTGTAATTAGCCGTAGAACGGAAGAGCTCTATGGTATTTTAGATGCCGGCCTCGATGATGGCGGGCTATTCGATGCCCTTGTTCTTCCGTTAAGAGACATTATTCTTTACCCAAAATTGCTTACACCGTTATTTGTAGTTCATGAACCCTCATTGCTCGCGGTGGAGGGAGCGATACGCGCCCAGGAAACGATGATCGGGATTGCACTTACCGATCCGGATATCGACAACCCTGGTCCACAGGATTTTTACAAAGTAGGGACAGAAATTGCTGTCGGCAGGCTCATGCATTTACCCGATGGCTCGATCTCTATTATGGCGCAGGGGCGGCGCAGGGTGGAAATTGTTGAGATCGTTCGAGAGGGGAAGGCTCTGCGCGCCCGAGCCAAACCCATCGTTGAAAACGTCTCGAAAACAAATGAGACTCTAGCTCTGATGCGGGCTGTGCTGACCCTCTTTGAAAAATGTGTTGAGCTAAATCGTTCCCTACCTGAAGAAGTCTATCTCTACGCTGTCAATATTGAAGAACCAGGTTGGTTGGCTGACCTCACGGCTTCTGCGCTCAATCTCAGTCTGGGTGAGCGGCAGGCGATACTGGAGGTATTCGACCCGGTTGAACGGTTGCAGCAAATTAGCATTCTTCTAGGGCGTGAGTTGGATGTTCTCGAGCTGGAGGATCAGATCCATTCTCATGTTCAAAACGAAGTAGACCGGTCTCAACGTGAGGTTTACCTGCGTGAGCAGATGAAAGCCATCCAATCCGCATTAGGGGAAGGGGATTTATGGATTCAAGAGATTGATGAGCTTCGAGAACGGATCGCTCATCTAAACTTACCAGAAGAAGTCGAAAAGAGAGCACTTAAGGAAGTGCAGCGATTATCGCAGATGCCGCCGATATCTCCAGAGGTGGGGATCATCCGCACTTACCTGGATTGGCTGATGGAATTACCCTGGTCGGAATCAACCGTGGATAACCTGGATATCCATCATGTAGCCAGCGTCCTGGAAGATCAACATTATGGTCTAAAGAAAGCTAAAGACCGGATCCTAGAATATATCGCCGTAAGGAGCCTTGCACCGAAAAAGCACAAACAACCAATACTGTGTTTTGTAGGGCCACCTGGAACAGGAAAGACATCTCTTGGGAGATCGATAGCGGAGGCTCTGGGAAGGAAATTTATCCGTATCTCGTTAGGTGGAATTCGCGATGAGGCGGAGATTCGCGGCCACCGCCGGACCTACATCGGTGCTCTCCCCGGGAGAATCCTGCAAACAATGCGCCGGGCTGAGTCGGTGAACCCGCTCTTCATGTTGGACGAGATCGATAAGCTCGGTCTCGATTACCGCGGTGACCCATCATCAGCTTTGCTTGAAGTTCTCGATCCTGAACAGAATCACTCTTTCTCCGATCACTATTTGGAGATCCCCTATGATCTCTCGAAGGTGATGTTCATCACGACAGCAAATACTCTCGAGCCGATCCCCCCGGCGCTTTTAGACCGGCTTGAAGTGATTGAGTTTCCGGGATATATCGAAGAGGAGAAACTGGCCATCGCCAAGAAGTATCTCGTCCCCCGGCAGATCGAACAAACCGGACTTACAGATAAGGATCTATCGTTTACCAATCAAGCTCTGCAATCAATTGTTCGTGAATATACCTGGGAAGCGGGTGTTCGCAATATGGAGAGAGAGATCGGTAAAATATGCCGGCGTGTTGTTCGACGTAAAGCTGAAGGGAAACGTGTCTATCGCCGGATCACTCCCAGTTTATTGCCAAAATTGCTTGGACCAGCACAAGTGAACCCCATCGAGCTCGAGATAGAAGACCAAATTGGCGCTGCCATGGGATTGGCCTGGACTGAGAATGGAGGCGATATTCTTATTGTAGAGGCGCTGCTCGTTGGGGGGAAAGGCGGGCTACAAATTACCGGACACATCGGGGATATCATGCAGGAATCTGCCCAAGCCGCATATTCCTATATTAAATCCCGGGCGAGCGAGTTGAATATCGATCCGGATATCTTCGAGAAGACAGACATCCACATCCATGTTCCTGAGGGTTCAATACCAAAGGACGGACCCAGCGCTGGGATTACGATGGCAACGGCGATGGCATCGGCTTTAACGGAACGACCCGTGCGCAAGGAGGTGGGAATGAGCGGTGAGATCACGCTCCGCGGTCGGGTGATTCCTATCGGCGGAGTCAGAGAGAAGGTCCTTGCTGCTTACCGCCTTAAGTTGAAGACTGTGATCATCCCTGTTAAGAACCAAAAAGACTTGGTTGACATCCCCCGCCAGGCGAGGGAATCTCTCGACATTCAATTTGTACAATCGATGGATGATGTCCTTGCGATTGCGCTCTTGCCAGAATTGAAGAAGGTGGTAAAAACCAGCAATAAGACTCGAAGGAAGGGTAAGTCGCCAGGATCACCCCGCCCATCGGCATCAGCATGACAACAAAAAACCTTCTTGAACACCGATCCCTACTTAGACCGCAGCTTCATCCCCACGTGAACGGGGGATTGATGCATCAGTATCGGCATATCCTTAAGACGATTGTAGTTATCTCGATAAGTCTGTTTGTTGCCTCCTGCACGCGAACGACGGTCCCTCTTTTGCCTACAACCACGGCAGCTGCTGAATTACCTCAAGTGAATCCTACCCCGTTCATGATCTCAACTTTCGAGCCCAGTGGAATGTATGCGGTCGTTGGGATTCCAGAAGGAGAGGTTCTTCTCCTGCGTAATCCGGCGGGCATCACGGGGAGCATCGTTGATGAGCTGGCGTATTATGAGCGGGGTATTACGGCAACGGGGAACGTGGCCAATTTAGGCAGCTCCATCTGGATGGAGATACAGACGGCGGATGGTGCGCGCGGATGGGTTAATTCATTGAATATGACCGAGGATGTCAGTCAAGAACAATTCTGCGAGGATGCTCGCGCTCTCTTGGTTCTGGATAACTCTTTGCGTTCGATTCAGGGACAAGACGGCGATCTGCTATCTCAAATTGTAAACCCCCGCCGAGGCTTGATAATCCGTCATGATTGGTGGAATCCAGAAGTCATCGTGCCTGCGGATTCGTTGTCTGGCATCTTCGATGACCGCGACGAGGCGGAGTGGGGTTTGATGAGTGGGGGTGAGTTCAAAATACAAGGATCTTTCAAAGATATCATCTTACCTTTGCTCGAGGATACAATTCTGAATTCCCCCATTGTGGTATGCGGAGATGTGCCATCTGGCACAACTTCACGCCAGGTTCTTTGGCCTACGGAATATACATCCTTGAATTACTTTGCGATCCACCGACCAGCCCCCGAGGGTGGCAACGACTTTGACTGGCGCACCTGGGCTTTTGTGTTTGAGTACATCGATGGAGAGCCGTTTCTCACCTCGATAATCCATTTTCATGGTGATGTGTAACGCAGTATCTTCTGAAAACCAAAGATCCTTCTTTTCAAGAACAATCCATAACGAGCTCATCAGCAGCTTGACCTACTCAACGATGCATCCTGGTTTCTATGTATCTTGTCAGGCATATAATTCCGAGTGACCGCTGGGAATGAAGTGTATCTTTCTTGGTAGAGGATGCATCCTTCTTTTCCAAGAATGAGATGCTTCACTTCGTTCAGCATGACAACCCTTCACATTCACTATGACATAACACTTGTTGCGGTGAACCTTATTTTGCTAAGCATCTCTAGAGCGTAAACGTTCTCGGGGAATTGTCGAGGGGTTGAATATAAACCTATGCATTTTCCAGAATATGGTTAAGGAGCTGAAGGAGCTTCTTTTCCCAGCCCCCTTCGATGTCCATTGAAAGCCATAGTCCGCGTTTGCTGCGGCGAATCCCTTCACCGAAAGCGTGAATATCAGGCACAATTCTCTTTTCAGGCAGGTCAATAAGGATCTGGCCACTTTCTGTCATGATCCTATCGATTCCTGCATTCGTAGCGATGATTTTCACCTTAAGTTGATAAAGCAAATTTAGAATTTCTTTGGGGGTAGGGCCAAAGCGGTCATGCAGCTCGGCATCAATGGTTTCCAGCTCATCAAGTGATCGAAGTTCAGCAAGTCTCCGGTAGAGCTGCAATCGCAAGGTTCGATCTGCGATGTAGTCGTCCGGAATCACAGCAGGAAGCGGGATGTCGATCGCGGCAGGCGGAAGCTCAGTTGTTTTTCTTACCTCCTCTGGAAGAACAAGTTCATGTCCCATCTCGAGCCGCATGCGTCTTACAGCCGAGGATAGTAGACGGGTATAGAGATGAAACCCTACGGAAGCGATGTAGCCGTGCTGACGAGTGCCCAGGATATCTCCTGCACCGCGCATTTCCAAATCTCGCATAGCGATCGCGTACCCTGCGCCGAGTTGGCTGTGCTCAGCGATGATCTCAAGCCGTTGTAAGGCCTCCTCGGTTGCCCGCTGACCTGCGGAACGGAAGAAGTAGGAGAAACCTTGGATCGCAGCTCGCCCAACGCGGCCGCGGAGCTGGTAGAGCTGGGCCAAGCCGAATCTGTCCGCTCGATCTACGATGAGCGTGTTGGCATTTGGTATGTCAAGGCCCGATTCAATGATGGATGTGCTTACTAGAACGTCGATCTCACCGCGTGCGAACTGCTCCATTGTTTGTGATAGGCGTTTCTCTGGCATCTGACCATGGGCCATCGTGAAACGAGCTTCTGGTACGAGACGTTCCAGTCGGCGCTGCATCGTAGCAATTGTCTGCACGCGGTTATGGACGAAGAAGACTTGTCCTCCGCGGTCAAGTTCGCGGAGAATCGCAGAGCGGACCAGTTGGCGGTCGTACAAACCAACATGAGTTCGCACAGGGAGCCGGTCCTCTGGTGGAGTGCTGATAGTCGAGATATCTCGTACTCCGGTGAGTGCCATGTACAATGTTCGTGGGATCGGTGTTGCTGTGAGTGTCAGAACATCAACCTCGGTCCGCATGCGTTTAAGGAATTCCTTGTGTGTGACGCCAAACCTTTGCTCTTCGTCGATAATGAGCAGTCCAAGGTCCTTAAATAG
>DAOUTT010000314.1 GCA_030668545.1 Anaerolineales bacterium
ATTTGATTAAGGTGGCCTTTGCCAGGCTCCTCCATGATGTGACGGATGCCTCCCGAAGCGACTTCGCCAATCCGCGCCGCTGTTTGTCGCATCTGCTCTTCGATGAGACGAAGTTCTCTGAAATAGTGGATCACAGACATGCCGATGAGCATCAACATAACAGGTAAAGCGACTCCTAAGGCCAATCGGGCCCGGAGGCTGTGTCTTCTATGGTGAATGACAGATCTGAGATTCGAGAGCATAGTTCGACTTGGTTGGTCTTAATTATTCCTCGGGCGCAGGAATGGCCAACAGGATTTTCACTTTTAATTATCCAGCGCGCCTGCGGCGATCCAATCTAGGATCATCTGAATATCGGCGGCGTCCATCTTCCCGCCGGGCGGCATAACGGTACCCTGCGTTTGTGCCCCCAGAATCTTCTGGCCCAGCAGACTCCCCTCGGGATCGCCCGGAATTACCACGGGAGCGTTGTTGCCAGAATCCATAAACGAACGATAGGTCGTACCATCCCATCCCCCCAGCGTTCCATGACACATGTTGCATTTTGCGTCCAGGATCGGCAGCACATCAGCGGAGAAGGATACTTCACCCTCAGTATGTGGTTGCCCGGAAGATGTGATATTCCGAATGTGTCGAATAACTTGGGCAATTTGATCTGAAGTGAGGATTTCACCCCAGGCGATCATCGATGTGGCCTGGTGACCGACGCTGATGGATTCAAAAAGCTCAACGTCAGAAGTTTGTTGAAGCGCTTCGTCACGAAACGATGGACCAATTCCTCCCTCACCGGCCTCGCCATGGCATTGGGCACATAGAGACGTATAGATTTCGGGGCCGGTTAATGGCACATCGGTGGTTTTTATCTCCGGTGGTAGTTCGACAGGCGGATTGTCCTCCCATGTGCGGATAAAGGTCACAATAGCGTCTATCTCGTCTTCGTCCAGCGGGCCGCCAAAGGCGCTCCCAAAGGGGGACATGCCGAAGTTTGGTTGCCCTTGTGAAATGACTGAGTTTAATGTCAGGTTGTCTCGTGTTTTAAGGTACTCCGCAGAGCTGATAGGGGCAATAATATCGCCCGAGAGTGCGGGGTTTGCTCCGCCTTCGCCGAAGTCTCCATGGCAAGAGGAACAGTATTGCGAGTACAGGTCCTGACCGATCGCCGCAGGGGAACCACTAGCAGCATTTAATGTATAGGCGACTAAAGCATCCATTTGCTGAGGAGTCAAAATTTCCCCCCACACCGGCATGGTTTGGTGGGATCCGCCGCTGGCGATAATCTGGCGAGCCTGATCGAAGTCATCGCCTTTAGGGACGCGATCACCGTGGCAGGAGGAACAGAGTTCTTGGTATACAGGCAGAGCTTCCGGAACCGTGGCTGGAGCGACTACGTACTTTGCCAAAAGATCGAGATCCACATCGCTCAAAGACTCTTGCCAGGGCGGCATGGACAGATGCAATCCACCCAGGGTGATTAAGGAGCGAAGATCACTCTCGTCTCCTGCGAAGCCGACCGATTGCCCATGACAGGGTGCGCAGTTAACCGAAAATAGCCGTTCGCCGTCTGGCGCGATGAGGAAATTGACCAGGGATGTGCGCTCTTCTGGAGCCATTGTGTCGGACCAAACAGGGATGGCGATTCCCTCATGCCCGGAATACATCTCACCTTCTTCCAATGCTTGTTTAAGCTCAATTGGGTTGCTTGCGACCAATTGATCCACTTGATGACACGTCCCGCAATTATCGGCGAACAATCGGCTTCCAAGCGGGGAGAGGATGAAGCCCGCGAGCGCGTCAATTTGATCCGAAGTGAGATCAGCGCTCCATGCAGGCATCCCTTCATGCTTGCCCTCGGCGATCAATGTATGCAGGTTTGTGCCTACCGAGGTGCTGATGGCAGGTCCGTGGCAGCCTGCGCAATTCTCCGCGTAAAGAGCAGCGGTTTCATCACCCTGAAAAGCAGCAAAAGGAGGGGGCGCTTCCAGGAAGGCCACGATAGTAAGCCCTGCAACTCCGACCATTAAAAGGGCGGTGATACCCACCCATATTTTGCGGTTGAGGAAATGCCGCTTTGATCCACGATCCAGAAGCGGGAGAGCGGCTAGGATCAGAATGGCGACGGTCGGGATAACGATCACGCCGATCACTTCCAGTGAGCCCGGAAAGTATTTCAGCAGTTGGAAAAGAAAGATAAAGTACCACTCAGGCCTTGGCGTATAGGTCGTGTCGGCCGGATTGGCTTGCTCTTCGAGGGGTGCACCAACGAAGTATGCGAGCAGAATTAGTGCGACGAAAAGGAGGAGGGAAACGACGGCGTCTTTGAAGAGCAGGTCTGGGAAGAAGAAAATGCCTTTCTCTTTTTCCTTTTGATATTTCTCATGATATTCTCGCTTCTTCTTCTCGTCCATGGCTTACTCCTCTCGCTTGGGAACGGAGCTGATCCCAATGCGGATGACGAGGTATAGGTGAATTCCAAGCAGAAGCAGGAGAGCTGCCGGGAGGAACCAGATATGTGCGCCGTAGAATCGGGCCAAAGTCACAGCTGTGAGTCCCTCGCCGCCACGCATAATTTTCAGTATCCAGGTTCCGATGAACGGCGTCACCTCGGCAATGCGAGTGCCCACCGTCGTTGCCCAATAAGCTTTTTGATCCCAGGGCAATAAGTAGCCCGAAAAACCGAAACCAAAAACGACGAGCAAAAGACCAACCCCGGTGAACCAGGTCACCTCGCGAGGATACTTATAAGAGCCGTAGAAAATGACTCTTACCATGTGCAATACGGTTAAAAGGATCAAGGCGCTGGCACCCCAATGGTGGAGCCCACGAATTAGCCATCCGGCAGGGACCTGAGAGGTGATGTACTGAACGCTAGCGTAGGCTTGATCCGGCGATGGGACGTAGTAGATGGTCAACAAAATACCAGTCACAGCTTGGTTGATAACCGCGAAGAGGGTGGCGCTTCCCAGCGTGTACGACCAATTTACCTTGGGGACTTTGCGCAGGAAGATCGTTTCCCAAACCGATCGCCAACCCAATCGCTCGTCAAGCCACTCACCGATCTGTGCTACCATCTCATCCTCCCAATATA
>DAOUTT010000117.1 GCA_030668545.1 Anaerolineales bacterium
CGGCTGGGGTGCGTTCGCGGTATAAAGAGCATCGATGGTCGCTTGATAATCCGGGGCAATGGAGGCCGGCTGGAAAAAAATAGAATACCCCAGCTCGCGCATGGCGAAGGCACCGATGGGTAACAATAATAATACAGAAATTAAACCAACAAGGACGGGCTTGCGGAAAGCACGCGACCGACCCAGGTACCCAAAAAAGCTGGAATCGCTCTCATGCTGCATTCGAACCTCGGTCGGAATGTTGAAATGCATCGGCTGTGGTGTACGAACCATTGCTGGATCGAGCACCCCCGTAAGCGCAGCCTGGAAGGCCGCGTCAAATTCGCTCATATCTTTGAAGCGATGCTCGGGTTCCTTTGCCAACGCCTTGAGAAGCACGGCCTCAACACCCTCAGGCAACTTTGGGTTAATCGAACGCGGTGGAGGGAGTGGTTGTTGAATGTGCTTCATCGCCAGCGCAAGTGGTGTATCCCCCTCAAAAGGCAGCCGCCCTGTTGCGATGCGATAAAGCACAACCGCGAAGGAATATTGATCCGAACGAGCATTCACAGGCTCGCCGAGGCATTGCTCTGGGGACATATATGCCGGTGTGCCGATCAGAGCTGAACCTGTCAGCCTGATCGAAGCCTCCTTCCACAAAGCAAAGCCGAAATCTGAAAGCAGGGCGTTGCCATCATCGTCTAATAAGATATTCGACGTCTTTACATCGCGATGGATGACATCGTGCGCGTGCGCATGCGCCAACGCGGCAGAAATCTGCTCGCTCAATCTCGCGCCTTCCACCGCCGAAAGCGTGCCTTCGGTGAGCCGATCCTGTAACGTACCACCACGGAGGAAAGGCATCACGATATAGGGGGAACCTTGATACTCTCCGTAATCGAGGATGGATACGATGTGGGGGTGATCGAGTTTATGAAGTAGTTCGATTTCGCGCTTGAAACGAGTTCTAAACTTTTCTTCCTGAAGCAGGTAGTTGGCGAGCACCTTGATGGCGACGTGCCGCTGGTTTTCCAGGTCATACCCTCGGTACACGACCGCCATCCCCCCTCTCGCGATCTGCTCAAGGACATGGTAGTGCTCAAGAGTCTGACCTGTTAGCTCAGCCATGGTTCGATTCTGTTAGTCTCGCACCGGAATGGTTCAGAAGAAGGTTGTTTAGCGTTGCCAGTGCGCCTTGTCGATACCGTCAGTCGGCAGAATTATTGCCTTAGTGTCCCTGGTGCTCTCCGAATAGGGAATCACATTATAAGGGCATTTTTAATAGGATTTGACACGAATTGTTGATGTTGGACGATTTCAGGCATCCGAGGCTTATCCCAGAGCTTGTCCTATGAAGAAACCCCTGAGACGCCTTTATTCATAGAAGGAAACTTTAAAGTGGTGACGGGCTCGAGTGAAAATACAGTTTCAACATATGCATTCTGAGGCTAGAATATAGACCATCGCCAACAGGATATTCCAATGCGTTCCTTTATCTTCATCATCCTTGGACTCGGTGCGGTGATCCTCTCAGGTCGACCGCGATTCAAGCCTCGCTCCTACCGATTTTTCCGCTTGCTCGCGTTTGAGGCGCTGCTCCTGCTCGTGTATGTAAACAGCCCCTCATGGTTCTTTGCACCATTCTCACCCCAGCAGGTCATCTCCTGGATTCTACTGCTCGGATCAATTGCCCTCGCAATCCCCGGCTTTTGGATGCTGCACAAGTATGGTCAGCCAACGAATGGGATCGAAACGACGACACAACTTGTAGACTCTGGTGTATTCCGTTACATCCGACACCCTCTATACACATCGCTGCTCCTCTTTGGCTGGGGCGTCTTCTTTAAACACCCAACATGGACTGCTGCCGGGATCGCACTTGGCGCTACGGCGTTCTTGATGGCGACGACAGTGTATGAGGAAGAGGAGAATCTAGGCCGGTTTGGAGAGGTTTACGTAGATTACCAGAAACGCACCTGGCGGATGATCCCGTTTGTATTCTAAAGGGATTTGTTGCCCAGCCCGTCTGACCGCAGAAAGTTCACCGAACGCAGCGATTTCGGATTCGATTCTATGGGAACGACCTCACCGAGCTTTCAAAAAAACTTCGTCGGTGATTAACGAAAAGTTGAGGTCTTTGTGCGTGTAACCGAGACGATCTCCATCGACGAACGGGAGCTCAAGGAGCGTAATATCCAATCACCCGGTCCTGGAGGGCAGCATGTCAATAAGTCTGCAACCAGCGTGCAGCTGCGTTTCGATGTCCGCAGATCTACTTCCCTCCCACCGGGGGTTAAAATACGATTGGAGCAAATCGCCGGAAAGCGCCTGACCAAAGAAGGAGTGCTGATTATCACTGCACATTCCTCCCGTTCGCGGGAGCGAAACCGGCAGGAGGCGCGCCAGCGATTAGCCCATTTTATCCGTCGGGCGGCGCAGGTGCCCAAGCGCAGGATGAAGACCAAGCCGCCGAGAGGCGTCAAAGAGAGGCGTCTGCAGCAAAAGAAACACCACAGCATGAAGAAGCGCCGGCGCCACCCGCCTCTCGTGAGCGACGATTGACAGATAGGGATTTGCCCACGAAGTCCTGGGTATGCTCGGAGCGATCGCGGGCGACATCATCAGCTCGGTGGTTGAACCTCCCCCTTGAAAATCAAATCCTTCTCGCTTTTCTATCAGGCGTATAGATTCTTCGCGCAAATCGAAACAGCCGTGCATGCACGGCTGCCAATAGAATTCATCCAGGTCCTCGACCAATTTCAGTGAACTACCAGTCTCAATTTTCTAGAGTCACGGCGCCGGCCAGGGGTTGAACTCCTCAAGGATCGATCCACCGATGAACTCGCGCATAATCGAGTTGTCCGGGATCAACCTGGTGTCGATGGGTATGAACCAATCCAGGAAGGTGAGCAGGCGTTTCGCCTCCACGTGCTCTTCCGTCCCGAAGGGAACCTGCCGGATCAAAGGTTCCGCGAGCGGCGCAAGGGCAGAGCCTTCATACATCAATGCAGAATTGAACATCACATCGGCGTTTTCCTGAAATGGGAAGATATAGCGTTTCTCACCGCGCCGCACAGACTCCCAGCGGCGGATCGTCTCCGCCGCAGAATATCCTCGTCGCGCCGCATCACGCACAATACGGCGGATAAGACGTGTATCTGTTGTGGATACTCGATTCAAGCTATCTAAGTTGAGCTGGGTCAGCGCGGAGACATAAACTCTAAAGGTGTTCTCGGAAGGGACCTCCGGGATAAGTTCTGGATTGAGCCCGTGGATACCCTCCAGGATAATCAGTTGATCGGAAGCCAGCTGCACTTCTTCACCTGGCTCGCGTTTCCCGGTAATGAAATTGTAATCTGGCAGTTGTACTCGCTCTCCATTTATCAACTTCCGTAGGTCATGGTTCAACCGTTCAAGATCGAGCGCCTTCAATGATTCGTAGTTAAACTCGCCTTTTTTATCAACCGGCGTCTTATCGCGATCGACAAAATAATGATCCAATTCGAGCGGGAACGGTGACAAACCACGCACCAGCAGTTGGACCGAGAGCCGCTTTGAGAATGTTGTTTTTCCGGAAGCGGACGGACCTGCAACAAGGATTAACCGTGTGGTCCCGTGTTCCTCGGTAATTCTCGCCGCGATTTCAGCAATCCGCCCTTCGTGCAAGGCTTCAGACACGAGGATCACTTCCCTCGCCCGTCCGGCGATGATGGCATCGTTCAACGCACCGATGCTGGAAATCCCCAATGTATGCAGCCAACTTCCATATTCCCGAAATGTATCCAACAGTTTCGAGTAATCCGGAAGCGGTAAGAGTTTTTTGGGTTGGTGTCGCCTCGGAAACCGCAATATAAAGCCAGTGCCGGTTTTATGCAGAGCAAACCATTGGAGATAACCAGTCGAGGGGACCATATATCCATGGTGGTAATCCCGGTGGGATTTTAGTTGATAGAGAACCAGGTGTGGTTTCTTCCTATGCGTCAGCAGTCTAACTTTATCTTTGTACGCTCTCTTGGTGAAGTGTTCGATCGCCTCATCAATTGAAGTGACCGTCTTGGCAAACGGCAGGTCTTCATCGACGAGTTCCCGCATGCGATCTTCAAACTTCTGAAGCTCCCCTTTGGTGAGTGGATCGTGGTCGCTTACTTCGCAGTAATATCCCCCCGAGGAGACGGAGTGGTCCACGGTCAATCTTGCGTCTGGGTGGAGTTCCTCAAAGGCAGCCGCCAAAAGAAAGGTCAACGAACGGCGATAGATCCGCATGCCGTCTGCTGATCCCATCGTTACAGGCCGAACACGTGAGTCCATCTCGATCGGGTACGTTAGTTCACGCAATTCGCCATTGACCACAGCGCCTACGATCGGCGCGGGTGGTGTGAGCGCTTTTAGGAATGTCTCCAGTTGACTTCCCCTGGGACCTTCAAGGAAGGCATTATCCGGCAACTGGATTTGGACAGTCTCCCGCTTCTTTACCTCACGGATGACCGCATCTGATTTACGGGTCATTTGGAGAACCTCGTCTCGGTGATTTCATTCTACCGCATTACGCAATTCCCTCGATACTACCTTTGACCTCCTGCGGGTTCAGACTTCATTGAGAACGCTCTCATATAATACAGAGGATCATTGCATCTTCTTGACCTCGGATTCATTGGGGAACCGAGGCTGCTTTTGTTCATCGGGGACAAAGCGCCTGCCCTGGACCGGGCAGGCGCTTTGCTTCTTGGGTGGTTGTTAAAATATTCGTCCTGGAATTCATCTTCCAGAGACAGCTATTTGTTATCAGGTTTATCCAGGTAGAGCGGGCGGCAGCACAGCACCAACTGCCTTGCGGCTTGCACCTCGTCCATTCTCCCAAACAACGTTTTATGTGGCGCGCTCTTCAGGATCTCAGGATCCTCGCGTGCCTCCTTCGCTATCGCAAGCATCGCTTCTACGAAGGCATCGAGGCTCTCTTTACTTTCCGTCTCGGTGGGCTCGATCATAAGTGCTTCGGGCACAATCAGCGGGAAGTAATTCGTCGGGGGATGGAAGCCGTAGTCCATCAACCGCTTGGCAATATCCAGGGCATGGATGTCAGGCGCATCATCCCAGTGTCCTTCAGCGACGAATTCATGCATGCAGATGCGGTCGAAGGGGACTTTGTAGGTATCGCGCAGTTTCGCCAGTAAGTAATTGGCGTTCAGCACCGCATAATCGGATACCGCCCGCAGTCCCGATTTCCCCAGCATGCGCATATAGGTGTATGCCCGCAAGATGACGCCGAAATGTCCGTGGAAAGCCTTCACCCTGCCGATGCTCTTTTCAGGTGTAATAAGCCCATACAGTGGCGGTTTGGCTTCATCGCCTTCGTCAACAATCCCCACTACCGGATCCGGAAGGAAGTCGACCAGCTTCTCGACGACACCGACGGGACCCGAACCTGGACCACCACCGCCGTGCGGTGTGGAGAAGGTCTTATGGAGATTGTAGTGAAGTACATCAATGCCGAGATCGCCTGGCTTGACCACGCCGAGAAGGGCATTCATATTCGCCCCATCACCATAAATCAAACCGCCGCATCCATGGACCAGATCGATAACTTCCTGAACATCTTCTTCGAAAAGCCCTAGCGTATTGGGGTTCGTGAGCATCAAACCGGCGACGCTCTCGTCACAATGTTTCTTAAGCTCATCCAGGTCGATATTGCCGCGTGCGTCGGAGGGGATTTCGATCACTTCCATCCCGCTCATCGTCGTGCTGGCAGGGTTGGTCCCATGTGCAGAGTCGGGGATGAGAATCTTATTACGTTCCTTATCTCCGCGGTCATGATGATATGCCCGGATGATGAGGATCCCCGTCATCTCTCCGTGTGCTCCCGCCGCGGGTTGGAGGCTCACTCCGGCAAACCCGCCGATCTCCATGAGCCAATCCTGGAGAGCATACATCATCGCCAGGTTACCCTGTGCTGTATCAGGATCTTGCAGAGGATGTGTTAATGCGAAACCAGGAAGGCGGGCCATGTCCTCATTTACCTTGGGGTTGTACTTCATCGTACAGGAGCCCAGGGGGTAGAAGCCCGTATCTACGCTATAGTTCAATTGAGAGAGGCGCATAAAATGACGAACAACGTCATTCTCGGCGACTTCCGGCAGGGGTAATTCCTCCCGCATCAAGCCTTCCGGGAGCGCCGTTTCGGGAACATCTACCGCCGGCAGCGATACGCCTTTGCGTCCGGGTGAGGATAACTCATAAATTAGAGGCTCAGTCATTGGAGACCTCCTCTAGCGCAGCCACAAGGTCATCGATCTCTTCCTTGGCGATCACTTCTGTAACGGCGATTAACATATGGCCCGTCAGATCAGGATATTCCTGACCCAGGTCATACCCACCGAGGATGTCCCACTCGAGCAGGCGTTCGTTAATCTCCGCGACTGGTCGCGGGCATTTAACGACGAATTCATGGAAGAACGGATGCGTATTCCAGAGCGTAAAGCCTTTCAGAGCATCGATCCGTTCTGCGGCGTAATGCGCTTTGTGATAGCAGAGTTCGGCGACACTCCGCAGTCCTTGCTTGCCCATCACACTCAAATACACTGCCGACGCGAGCGCCATCAAACCCTGATTGGTACAGATATTCGAAGTCGCTTTGTCGCGGCGAATGTGCTGTTCGCGCGGGGTGAGCGTGAGCACGTAGCCGCGCTGCCCGCGGCTATCTACTGTTTCGCCCACCAGGCGTCCAGCCATCTTACGAACGTATTTATCCTTCGTCGTGAAGATGCCCACGGTGGGTCCACCATAGGAGAGTGAAATACCAAGAGGTTGACCGTCACCGACGACGATGTCGGCGCCGAAGTCACCGGGAGGCACAAGCATACCCAACGCCAGCGGA
>DAOUTT010000250.1 GCA_030668545.1 Anaerolineales bacterium
CCTGTTGCAGGAAGTTGCCCGCCAGCGGAACGCCCTGGCGCATAAGGGCTTCATTGGCTGTGCAGCAGATGCCGCCCATGGTGATGCCCTTGGCGCCCTTGCTTATGGCGTACTCGATTAATTCTGGATCTTGTGCGGCGGCGATGATCATCTCAGAGAGCGAGGGTTCGTGTCCATGGATGACGATATTGACTTCGTCGTCTTGGAGTATGCCCAGGTTGGCCTTGGAGAGCACAGGAGCCGGGGTACCGAAGAGAATATCCGAGATGTCAGTGCCCAACATGGAACCGCCCCATCCATCTCCTATGGAACAACGCAGCGCGTGGTCGAGGATATGCTCGGCATCCTGGTCGTTCCCGACATGAGTGCGATGCATCATCTCAACGATTTCGCGATCGATGTTGCGGGGTGTGATGTCCAGTTTCTTCCAGATCTCCTGGCGTTTGGCAGGAGCTCGTCTCAGAAATTTGAACTCGCCCTCCGCTTTACCGAACTCATGGAGTGCAGCGAGAGCTACGTCTCGTGCCAGTTCATTGACAGGCTTCTCATCTACTTTGACGTCAAGATAACCCGCAATCTCTTCGAGTTTGGCGAGATCGCGCACCTGGTAATCCGGGGCGTGACCTTCGGCTGCCTCCAAGAGTGTGTATGCCATACCGCGGCCGTGGTCAGAGTGAGCGGCCGCTCCAGCAGCCACCATGCGGGCGTAGTTGCGTGCCGCCACCGTTTCGATCGTGGCCCCGCAAACGCCCGTCTGGCCTTTCTTAACCAATCGGCAAGGGCCCATTGCGCAGATCTTGCAGCACATCCCATCGGCTCCAATCGGGCAAGCAGCCATGGAATCAGCCCGAGAGAAGGCGGTTTCGATGTCATTCTCACAAGCCAGTTCGAGAAGAGTGATGCTCGCAGGATCACGGCTGGCCTCTTCAGGTGTTCTAAGTTGTTTCGCCATGTGATTTTCTCCTTAATAGCTTCTGTTATCGTCGAGACTGGCCGGACATTTCGAGGTCAATCTGATTTGTCTCCGTGACCCTGCTGCCCAATTTCTCCCATTGAGGGTCGCGTTTTAGATCGGAGGAAGCTGTAACCAGGATGGGCGTCGCTCCCTCTCCCGGTGAATATCCTGCTTTCGTCAGGGCTTCTTCGATCTCGGCGGGTTTTATGGACTTTTCCTCATAAGAGATCATGAGTTTTTTCCATGCGGAGCTGGCATAGGCTTCTTCGATGCCTTTGAGCCCCTCCAGCGTCTCCCTTACTTTAAGGACGTGGTGGTCGGCGTACATGGTTGGCATTTCGAGGATAAGTTGTTTCATCGCCTCCTCCTACTTAGGGGTTCTCGTCAACATGTCCAGCTGGTTTGATGTAGAGGGTCGACAGGTTTGATCCCAGCCCCTCCTTGATCGCGTCCTGGAGAAAATGCCCCGAGACGTGCATGAGCGTATCGTTGTAATCCCGGTCCTGGTTCATGCTTGCCAGGCAGGGGAAGTGGTGATGCAGCATGCCGGTCTTTTCAACAGCTTCATCGACTTTCACGCCGATGAGGTTGTCGGCAACGTATTTAGCACAGCCACAGGCTGAGTCGCGCTCAACCTCGACGGCGACAATCTTCTCGTCTTCCACCGTTACCTGAAATTCAGGTTTCCCAAAATGTGCTGCGAAGCGTTGGATCAGGGGGTCATCATAGGTTTCAACCAAAGGATTGCGGTTGATGCTATCCTCGGCTAAGGAACAGAAGGGTTTGGGTAGTGCGACGGGGACGTTCATCTCTTTAAGCCACTGGGTGAGTTGGGTGGCGAGCCCCGGTGGCACGGATTCGTTGCGGTCGATGGGTGCGACAACCGCCTTTGCGCCAGTCATCTTCACGATATCGGGAATTAATTGTACAAGGCCCGAGACTTCGCCCAGCGCGAGAACAAGATCTACCTGGGGGAGCGAGGGGGGCAGGAAATCCTCTGGATCATCAACGATGGGAGGCAAGACACGCGGCGCGGCCCAAGAGTGAACTACCCAATCCGTGGGTGCGTTCGCGGCAATGTTCTCTGCGATCCGCTCGCCCCATTTTCCTTGGGTTACACTCAAGATTTGGAATAGATTATCGGATGCGCTGGCACCCTTCACGAATAAATATCCTCGTTTATCGACGTTCGGAACTCTTTAATGATGATGCTAGCTAGGCTCCTAAAACGGGAGTGGGGAAAGTCACTCTTTGTAGCGTAAGTTGTCCTTTATGCACCTTTTCTACCCGATTTGCAAGGATGGTTCTCGGGCGGCATAAAAAAGCGGCAAAAGGTGCCCTGTACGCAGCGGTGGAAAGTAAAAATTGGAGATTATTTTGAGTTCGTTTGTCGGTAATGTTAATGTTGCCTATGAATGAGAGTGTGACCCTAGAAGGATATGCAGAGTTTCAGACATGGTCTATTCTTGAAGGTGGCTCGTCCGCCGATCCGATAGGAATCGACTTGGTATTCAACTATGATAGGGCGGAAGGAGAAAGTTATACAATGAAGAGACAACAAACCACGCTGAGCATTTTCACCATACTGATAATTTTGTCTCTCGTGCTAACGGGCTGTGCAAGTTCTGATGGCGAGGAAGATCGGGTGGTTTATATTAGCAACGAGACTGGTGTTGAAGCGCCATTAATTATTCCCGCCGAGTACAGGGATAAGGTCAACCCGCTGGCGGGCGACCCCGCGGCGATTGCCTCCGGGAACGAGGCCTATTTCGCTCTGTGCAGCCAATGCCACGGTGAGGATGGACGCGGTGAAGGACCTGATGCGGCCGGGTTAAATCCACGACCTGCCGATTTCACCGATCAAGAACAGATGCAGGCACACACCGATGGATACTTGTTCTGGCGAATATCGGACGGGGGGGATTTTGATCCCTACAATTCCTTGATGACAGCCTGGGGCACGCTGCTCAGCGAGCAGGAGATCTGGGAGTTAATCTCCTATCTGCGTACCCTTCCGTGAATTAGATTCACCAGAAAGCCCAGCAAGGCTGAAACCGGGCTGCAATCGAAGTCGAACCATGAGCGGATTTCTCATCCGCTCATTTTTTTATTAACTGCACAGGTATTTCATCCTGATCGACCATGCGGAGTGGAAAAGGACGACGCAGAGAGGGGTTTGAGCGGTTACCGTTTCTTATGGTTTCCCAGACGCGGTTGTTTGACACCAGGTTGGCTTGACCGCGCTCGAATTTAATGATAAGTTTGTGCAAATCTTTGCAACTACGAAGGTTTGCCTATGTCATGCGGTACACGACTTGCTAAACAGCTCCGCGAGCGCGGATACAGAGTAACTGCCCAGCGAACGATCATTCTTGAGACGATCGCGCATATGGAAGATCACATTACAGCTCAACAAGTGTATGAGGGGGCGAGAGAACGCCTCCCGGGGTTGAACCTCGCTACAGTCTACAGGACCGTAGAATCGCTTCAGGGGGCAGGGATGATCAATATGCTCTCCCCCAGCGGGGAGCCAATGCGTTTCTCTCTGTGTGACCCCGAACACCCCCACAGCCATCTTGTATGTCGTGAATGTGGCTCTATCTTCGAAGTGGATGCGGAGGAGATTGAAGCATTCGCTCGACGTGTCGAAGAGAAAACTAGCTTCAGGATCAATTCCACGCATTTGACGTTGGAAGGTTTATGTCCAATCTGTAAACAGAAGCCGGCAGTCTCGCAGTTCTGATAAGGAGATTTTCTTATGTTATTTTCACCTACACCTTTACACATCCCCGATGGTTTTCTTTCCGTTGGTGTATCCATCGTTGGCTGGATACTCGCGGTGGTTTTCATCGGGATTGCCCTTCGCCAAACTAAGGATCAGCTCGGTGAGCGGCAAGTTCCACTTATGGGTGTAATCGCGGCTTTTATTTTTGCAGCCCAGGCGATTAACTTTCCCGTCGCCGCCGGGACATCCGGACACCTTCTCGGTGGGACGCTCGCGGCGATTGTATTAGGTCCTTGGGCAGGCACGTTGGTCATGACGGCCGTCATCGC
>DAOUTT010000118.1 GCA_030668545.1 Anaerolineales bacterium
CGATAAACAACCATCGTGAGGTGAAGTAGACCATACCTGACATTCGAGTGCGCTGTTTCGCAGATCACTGGACGGGTCGTTGCATAACGGGAAGCGTACCTTTTACGCTTCCTTTGTGTTTTTATAATTGGGCACTAAACTTGCATCATAGGTTTGGAGTCGTGACGTACTCTGAGGTGTAGAGCCGGAGATGTTGACCTGTTCTACCTCCGCAGACAGCGATGGGTAAATAAAAGGAGAATAGAGATGTCCGAGGAAAATACCAAGCTGCTTAACCTGATGCGTTTCTGGCTGTTCGGGACTTTTATCATTGTGTGGGCAGCGATCACGATATACATCGGAATGTTCACAAATCAGAATTGGCTCATGGCATTGCGTGCGGGATTGCCAATCTGGGGGATCGTTGCGGTGTTATGTATCGTGTGTTACTACGGATATAAAATGTATCTGGGGCGAAAGACAAAGTAGGAGTTCTAACGCTCGGGTAGTCACACATCTCAACTTTGCCTGGTTTCATGCAAGATTGGAAATAATCCATCAAGCGTATTTCTGCCGGCCTGCAGATCTTCATAAGCAGGTCGGCATTTGTTAAGCTGCGCCAGAATTCTCGTTGAACCTCTTGGCTACCCTGGGGAGTAGTGGCAGTAGAGGGAAGGGTGGTGTAGGCTGACCTACAATCACTCCGCATGGAATTTCTCCAAGCCCGCTCACTAAGAAGGGATGTTAAATAAATGAAATCTCTAACCCCCATTACGGTCAGCTTGACTTTTGTCCTGCTCCTATCCAGCGCGTGTGCTGTCTCTGAGCCATCACCGACTGTGGCACCACCACCCACGAAAGCTGAACCCACAAGAACACCCCAACCAACGGATATCCCCGGCGCCAGCTTGCGCCTGACAATTCTATACGATAATACGACCGAAGATTCCCGGCTGACCGTCGAGTGGGGCTTCGCAGCGCTGGTCGAATACAGTGGTCATACAGTGCTCTTCGATACGGGGTTGGATGGACCGTCCTTATTGGGCAATATGGAAGTCTTGGGAGTCGCCCCGGAGTCGATTGAAGCCATTGTGCTCTCTCATGAGCATGGGGATCATACAGGCGGATTGCAGGATCTGCTCGCGACCGGAATTCATCCTCAGATTTACATCCCCGCCGCTATGGCTGGCAAGGTCACCCAGGCGCAGCGGGAACAGTACACCATCATCGAGGTCTCAGACCCTGTGGAAATCGTCCCGGGGATGTTTTCCACGGGCGAGATCAGCGGGTCAGTGCCTGAGCAAGGGCTGGTGGTGAAGACCACTGAAGGCATCGTCGTCATTACGGGCTGTGCGCATCCGGGAATCGTGAAGATGGTGGAGCGTTCTAGCGAGATCGTCGATGGCGAGATTGCCCTCGTCGTCGGTGGTTTCCATCTCGGTAATCACAACTCGGGTCAAATCGATTCGATCATCGCCGATTTCCGCAGCATGGGTGTTAAGCAGGTTACGCCGACTCACTGCACTGGAGAAGAGCAGATTGCTCAAATAGCCGAAGCCTATGGCGAGGATTACATCCCCGGAGGTGCGGGCCAGGTGATCGTCATCGGGGATCTTGCCCCCTAAAACGGAAATCCGTCGCCTGGCGCAACCGTATCACCCATCTAATAAACCTACAGATCGAGAGTAGAAAGATAAAAGGGGCTGGCCAAAAGGCCGGCCCCTTATGGATTTTAGCGGGCACCCGAAATTGGCTATTCACCGTAATTGATTTATATGTAGGGGCCCGGCATGCCGTGCTCCTAATAGGTCTTGAAAACCGACATAGAACGGGCCAACACATGGGTCGGCCCCTGTTACGCCCTTTAATTGTGAAGTTAGTGTCAGCTCGCCTCGACAACCAACTCCATGATGTCTTTGACTTCGATTTGATCGTCCAGACCAAGCGTTTTCACGGCGTCATCGAGCATGTTCAGGCAGAAAGGACAGGCTGTGGCAAGTATCTGCGCACCTGTGCTGACCGCCTCGCGTACACGTTCATGGGACAAGTGAGCCCCGGAGGTATGCCCCTCAAACCACATCCGACCACCACCACCGCCGCAGCATAGGCTTTGCTTTCGGTTGCGTTCCATCTCAACCAATTCGATGCCGGGAATGCTCTGGAGGATGGCGCGTGGTTCGTCAAAGACGTTGTTTTGGATGCCCAAGTAGCAGGGATCGTGATAGGTGACGCGCTTGTTAACCTCGCCCTTGAACGCAATCTGTCCATCTGCGATCAAACGGGCAACATGCTGTGTGTAGTGTTCTACATTGAGATTGAGGTCTGGATAGTGATTGCTGAAAACGTCGAAGCAATGCGGCGAGGCTGTAACGATCTGCTGGGTTTGAGGTTTATTTAGCGACTCAGTCAGTTCCTCGACCATCATCTCAAACAATCCCATCTCTCCGATGCGCTGCATCTCGCTTCCGCAGCAAACCTCCTCACTGCCCAGCGTGCCGAGGTTGACCCCGGCAGCATCCATCGACGTAACCATTGCCTGGGCGATCTTCTGCGCCCGCGGGTCGTAGCAGGCTAAGCAGCACACAAAGTAAAGTGCATCGACCGGCTCTGCCAATCCATCCTGAAGAGGTAGGCCATCTGCCCATGCAAGGCGGTCTGCGTGCATCATCTCGAAAGGGTTCTTGTTGCGGAATGCGCTAGTCAGGGCAACGCCGAGAGTGCGCGGGACTTTGCCCTCCTCAACCAGCAGACTGCGCAAAGTGCTGGCAACTTGGCCGGGCTCTAAGTCCTTGGGGCATTGCTCAACACACATGTAGCAGGTTGTGCAGTCCCATAGAGTTTCGATGTCCGTCATGTGCGCATCGTGGCCGTTGTCGCGCGAGTCCGACACTCGTAAAAATGCCTTCAGCATGGCATGTGGACCGACAAAGCCCTTGTCAATGCTGATGACCGGGCATGCCGAGTAGCATGCTCCGCACATGATGCATCGTTCCGCGTTGTTCAGAGAGTTGACTTCGTCCGGACTGATACGGAATTCCTTCTCCGGGACATTCTCCGCCGGGATTAACCAGGGTTTGATTCGTTGATATTGCTCCCAGAAGCTGCTGCGATCTGTGACCAGATCTTTGATGACCGGCACAGAGGGTAGAGGTCGGATCGTTACCAGTTCATCCTCATTTACATGATCGATGAGCGCTGACTCGCAGGCTAACATGTTTGTACCATTGATGTTCATCGTGCAGCTGCCACAGATCCCGTGGCGGCAAGAACGCCGAAAGGTTAAGCTGCCATCTTGCTCTTCTTTGATCTCGAGCAAAGCATCCAGGATGGTCTTTCCAGGTGTCAGTTCCACCTGCAGTTCTTCAAATGCTGGTTTCTCGTCAACGTCGGGGTTAAAGCGTTCAATGCGTAAAGTTGCTGTTTTGTTGTGGCTGTTGCCTGACATGATGATGAGCGCTCCTAATGGTGCAATCGGTTAATACTTGCGTTCCTGGGGTGGATACTTTTCCCAGTTGATGTTTACATCCTTGTAACTGAGAACCGGTAACTCGCCGCCGTTTTTGTGGGCGATAGTGTGCTTGATCCAATTTTCATCGTCCCGCTCGGGGTAATCGATGCGGGAGTGCGCTCCCCGACTCTCGGTGCGCGCCAGCGCACTTGCGATGATCACCTCGCTGAAGGCGAGCAAGTTCTCGGTTTCGAGCGCGCCCTGGATATCTGTGTTGAAACGCTTGCTTTTATCCATCACGCGCGCATTTTGGAATCGGTTCTGTAATTGCTTAACATTGCTCAAGGCAGCCTGCAATCCGTCGGCATCGCGGAAGATGCCGCAGTTGTTGGTCATCATCGCCTTCATTGCTTTACTTATCTCGGCTACAGATTCTCGATTGTCACCAACAGAGTCGTCCATGAGGTGCTTGATACGTTCGCTGCTTTGTTTTCCAGGGTCACTGGGAAGTGGATGAAGCTCTGCACCGCCCTTGATGAATTCAGCGATGGAATAACCAGCTCGGCGGCCGAAGACGGATGCTTCGAGCAGACTGTTTGTGCCCAGGCGATTCGCGCCATGCACGCTAACACAGGCACACTCACCGGCGGCGTAAAAACCAACAACCGGGTTCCCCTCGGCATCGGCGATTACCTGACCATGAGCGTCGGTGGGGATGCCGCCCATGCTGTAATGCGCCGTAGGTTGAATTGGCACGGGGACTTTAATGATGTCCACTCCCATGAAGTTATGGGCAATTTCCAGTACCTGAGGGAGCCGTTCTTCAATCTTCTCACGTCCTAGATGGGTCATATCCAGGTATATGCCCTGCCCATCCGGACCGATCCCTCGCCCTTCGTTGATCTCGATCTGTTCTGAACGAGAGACAAGGTCACGGGGAGCTAATTCCATCTTATCTGGTGCGTAGTGTTCCATAAAACGCTCGCCCTTATTGTTGGTCAGATAGCCTCCCTCTCCACGGCAAGCCTCGGTCATCAGAATGCCAAGACGGTAGAGACCTGTCGGGTGGAACTGGACAAATTCCATGTCCATCAGTGGCACACCTGCGTTGTAAGCCATCGCTACGCCGTCACCGGTGTTGGCGTGGGCATTGGTCGATATCTTAAACGCTCGGCCATAACCACCCGTGCCAAACATGACCGCCTTTGCATGTAAAGTATGGATTTCGCCGGTCAGTACATCCATCGCCACTACACCGCGGCAGATGTTGTCCTCGATGATTAGGTCCAGTACGTACCATTCGCTGTAAAAGTGAACGCCGTGGCGCAGCGCTTGTTCATGGATCGTCTGCAGCAGCATGTGGCCGGTCCAGTCGGCTGCGTAACACGCACGAGGGACGCTATGACCGCCGAAGCGACGCTGGGCGATGCGGCCATCCGGCGTGCGGCTGAAAACACAGCCCATATGCTCGTACTCATAGACGATGTTGATGGCATCTGACACCAGAATCTCGATGGCATCTTGATCACCCAGCCAATCCGAACCCTTGATGGTGTCGAATACATGCGTCTCTATGCTGTCTACTGCGGAATCTCCAGCGGGTATCTGCTCCAAAGGACCTCGAGGTCCGGTTCCGGCGACCGGTCGTACATTATTGATCGCCGCGGCGATGCCGCCTTGCGCTGCGCCGCTGTGGGAACGCAGGGGATGAATCTTGGAGAGGACGCCGATATCCTTGACGCCCTCCTGGCTTGCGATCATGGCTGCCCAAGTGCCAGCCAGGCCAGCTCCGACAATGATGACATCGTGTGTAATCGTTTCTGTTGACATTGAACCTCTTCCAAGGACGATCTAGGGATTTCTCAAAGAATAATTTTACATTTTCTCGTCGGGAAGCTCAAATCAATGAGTCAGAGAGCTAATCTGATGAACTTCACTCAAACGGTATTTCGCCGTGATTGCCTAGATTATCACCCCTCAGACCTAAAAGTATGCCACAAAAGCACTGCCTAATAAGTATTAGAAAACACGGATGGCCGGGATGAAAGTAAGGTTTCGATATAAGAAACTTGGGGTGCAATCCGCGAGGCAGGCCGCTGCTTGGATGGAGAATCCCATGTAAGCTGCGGCTGCAGAGTCAAAGCAACCACAATTCACATCCAAAGGGAACCATGAACTATCCTATCCTGTAGGGGGTACATTTATTAGCTACCGCAGTTGAGACAAAGAACCGTACGCTCAAGGCTAGGCAATCGTCAGTCGAGCATGAAACTTCACAAGACGGGCAGTTCATAAGGAGAGAGAGCGCGATGAATTTCGTCAGAGCCAAGCGGTGTTTGCTACTAGGGATTGTCGTTGTAACCATTGCGGGTTGTGCTCGAGGAGCTTTGACTCAGGCGCCGGTGGCAACACGTGTTGCCGCTACATATTGGCCCACAGCAGGCTGGCGGTCCTCAACCCCCGAGGAACAGGGGATGGACTCGGGCTTATTGTCGGAGATGCTGGGGGAAATCCTGGAGAAGAATTTCGAGATCGATAGTGTGACCATCGTTCGCAACGGCTACATGGTCGTGGATGCCAGGATCCACCATTTCAGTCCGATTTCAAAACACAATATTTATTCCTGCACGAAGAGCGTCGTTTCAGCACTGGTTGGGATCGGCATTGATCAAGGTTACATCGAGGGGCTGCAGCAACCCGTCCTGAGCTTTTTCCCACAACGGACTATTGCTAATCGTGATGCAAATAAGGAGGCGATGACCTTAGAGCATTTACTGACGATGACGACAGGTTTTCGATGCCAGGATTCTTACCTATATCGCGGGAGCGGCCTCAATAAGATGAGAGAAAGCGAGGATTGGCTTCAGTTTGTGCTTGATTTGCCCATGGAGGGCGAGCCAGGGGAACGATTCGAATATTGCAACGGTGCTTCGCATCTCCTTTCGGGGATCATCAAGGAAACGACCGGAATGAGCGCTAATGAGTTTGCAGTGGAGCACCTTTTTGGCCCTCTGGGTATTTCTGATGTTGATTGGTCATCTAGCCCCCAGGGGATATCTGTCGGGTATAGCGAGCTGAGAATGCGCCCGCAAGATATGGCGAAAATTGGCTTGCTCTACTTGAACGAAGGTCGTTGGGATGGAGAGCAGATCGTCCCCTCCGAGTGGGTGGTTTCTTCAACGAGTCATTTCATCCCGGCAACACTCGAGGATGGCTACGGATATCAATGGTGGGTCGATGATTCCGGCATGTATCTAGCGCTGGGGTATAGGGGACAATTTATATACGTAATACCTGAGAAGGAAATGGTCGTAGTCTTCACATCCAGTTTGGAGGACAATGACTTCTACGTTCCCCAGACTCTCTTGAATGAATTTATCATCCCCGCGGCAGTTACATCAAGCAC